>NZ_QTUM01000029.1:0-29225 GCF_003435615.1 Catenibacterium sp. AM22-6LB | reverse complement strand
TCGCCCCCACAGTGGACTTTCACCACCTAGATATATGCCATGCCCGGCATACAAAAAAGTCAGAAACTAATTCGTTTCTGGCTTTTCTTCTACCTTTTCCTGATATTTTGTATTGAAGATATCTTCTTCATCAAATTCAGATTCAATTTCTTTAAGTTCTGGTAATTCATCTAAGCTTTTTAAGTTAAAAGCATCCATGAATTCATCAGTAACACCATATAAGACTGGTTTACCTGGTGAATCATCACGTCCTACTTCTTTAATAAGGGCTTGTGCTAAAAGCTTACGAATCATTGATTCACAGCCTACACCACGTATTTCTTCAATACGAATTCTAGTAACAGGCTGATAATAAGCCACAATAGCTAATGTTTCTAAAGCTGATTTAGATAGTTTTCTACCACTTGTAGTCATCATCTTTTTATAATAGACATCATGCTGAGGCAATGTGACCATCTTATAAGTACCACCAAAATCACATATATCTACACCCTTAACTGTTTTAGAAGCATAGAGAGAGAGTAATTCATCCATCAATTCATATGCTTCTTTCTTAGTGATTTCTAATGCTTCCGCAACATCTTTAATTGTAACACCTTCATCACCATAGATATAAAGCATACCTTCTATGACTGATAAATACTCATTCTTGTCCATAGCTTGTTCCTTTCAAATAAATCTTTTCAAAATTACCACTCTGAGTAATCAATAATTCACTGTTTTTCACTAAGACAAGAATAGAAAGGAATGTTACTATCGCAAAATAGCGATCTCCTTCATCAAACAAGTCTTCAAAATCAACAGTTTTATCTTTATGACGTAAGAAATAGCTTCTGATCTGTTCAGTTCTTTCATCAATAGATATTTCTACACGTGCAATCTTTGATTCAAGGGGCTGGAGTAATGCACGTCTTTGCATCACTCTCTGCATTGCCTTGATGAGATCATATACTTCCATTCCCTCAGGAATAGTTTCCTCACCACTAGGAAGATATTCTTCAAGTGCTGAAGGTATTTTAGAATGCATTGTCTGACGTTTGTCATAAGAAGCTTCAAATGCTTCTAAGATACCGTTAATACGGTTCTTTTCAATCAGTCTTTCAATCATTCTTTTTCTTTCTGCTTCGTAATCATCTTCTTCATCTATTTCTGGCTTAGGAAGTAATAGTTTACTTTTCATTTCAATAAGCCAGGCTGCCATAACTAAATATTCAGAGACAGCTTCTAAGAGTGAAGGATCCATTGTTTGAATATAAGCGAGATACTGGTCACATACAGCCGCTACATCAAGATCAAGAAGATCCATATCATGTTCTTTTATTAGATGAAGCAAAAGATCAAGCGGCCCAGTAAACTGGTCTACAGTGACCTGGTATTCCATATCTTTACTCCTATTTATATAATTTATCCATCTGTTTCAATAATGGGAATCCAATAATGATTTCTAATGGAATAATAAAGCATGCCTTAATCACACGAATACTTACAGATACCACAAATGGAATGCCATACATGATCTGTAGCCAGAAAGGTGTTAAACAGAATGTAATTGCAAGTTCTACTAAAATAACACTTAATAGCCAAGTACCAAATAATGACACATCATTGTCTTTCATATTCTTTGTGCGTTTCAACATGAACAAAATAAAACCTATAGAGGCAATAAGGCAGAGCCCAATCATAACACCTTTTTGTAAAAATGTTAATGTATAAATGACTTTACCGATAGAGATTGTTTTTTGTAAAGCAACAAAAAGCGATCCTGCTCCTCCAAATAATGCAATCATGAGACATACAATCTTACTGAATCGTTTTCCATCTACATTCTTTACTTTTACAGCAATCAATGATGGGATTAAACCAATCAGTACCTGATTGAGTGTAAATCCAAAGAATGGGAATCCTGTTGGGGATATCACTAAACCAAGTAAATCAGTAATTAAACCAATGAGATAAGCATAACTAGGTGAAAGAATAACACCTGCTAACATAACAGGAATATATTCAAAACCAATCTTTAAGCTTTCAGCACCAAATAACGGTACCATAATAGTAAGTCTCTTCAAAATCAATGTGATGATAATAATTAAAGCACTAAATGCGAGCTTTTTGGTATTTCTTCTTTCTAATGGGTAAAATTTAAAACAGTAAATACCAAGTAATACTAAAATACATACAATAATAATTTGAATCATTTTTTAAATGCTACAATAAACAAATGTTTCTGTTTCAACCTATCGCTAGTCCACAGACGTTAATTCCGATCATCTCTGACCGTACACTTGCCTTCTTATAGGCTCCTCCTTTTCTTTTTTAACAGTTATTACGGTCCTCGCCTTTAATAAAAGCGATAATGTTTTCACGTACTTCAAGAATCAAACGATGTCTTGCTTCTACTGAACCCCATGCAACATGTGGTGTGAAAACGACCTTTTGAGGATCAACACTATATAAAGGGCTTGTTGAAGGAAGTGGTTCTTTTTCAAATACATCTAAACCTGCTCCAGCAATAAGGTTATTATTTAATGCATCACTTAATGCTTCTTCATCGATAATAGGACCACGTCCTACATTAATGAGATAAGCTGTATCTTTCATCTTCTTGAAAGCTTCTGCATCAAATAAATGTTCTGTCTCTTTTGTAAGAGGTGAATGAATAGAAATAATGTCACTTGTTTTAAGTAATGTATCAAAATCCACCTGCTTGAAGTGTTCATCCTGATGATGTCCAGTTGTAGAATAATACTGCACCTGACATCCTAATGCTTCCGCAATACGTGCAACGCGCTGACCGATTGCGCCTAGACCAACAATTCCCCAAGTCATAGTAGATAATTCATGAAACGAGTAACCAAAGAATGAGAAGACCTTATCTTTTTCATATTGCTGTGATTTTACATAACTATCATAGCGTGATGTATGTTCAATAAGTTCTAGACATAATGCAAGAGTAAGCTGGGCAACAGCTTCAGTAGAATATCCTTTTACGTTAGCTACTCGGATTCCTTTTTCTTTTGCATAATCTAAATCTATGTTGTTTGTACCAGTGGCTGTAACAGCAATCATCTTAAGATATGGACAGCGGTCAATTTCTACTTTTCTAAACAGATTCTTATTTGTAATAACAATATCTGCATCCTTACAAAGAGAAATGACATCTAACTGGTCTACATTTTCATGATAAGTCACTCTTCCAAGATCATCAAAGATATGTGTATCCACATCTTTTCCAAGTGTTTCTACCTGCAAGAAGACAATACGAAGTTCCTGATGTAATAAATCAAAAATTTCTTCTTTTGTATGGTCCTGCATCATCTTACCAAAAATAATACATTCATTAAAGTCTAAAACTTCAGCTTCATGTAATTTCCCACAAACTTTTCCATCAATCATCTCATATGTGAGCATTCCACCCATCATAGCCATACCTAATGCTTTAGAAGTAATGCCTTCATCATCATTAACGGCTTCTAATATCACTTCTTTAAAATGTGGATCTGCTTCAATTGATGCTTCAATAACATCTTTTAATGTCTCATGCTTTAAAATTTCTTTTCTAAATGCATCATGATAGATAAAAGGTAATACAATATCATAAAGTTCCATAGGAACAGGTTTTTCATATCCCTTAGAGAAATTATATAAAATCGCAATCCCTAAGCGTTCATCTTTCATTTTATCAACTAATTTCATTCATCTTCCTCCATTAAATATACTTCAACACGTTGCCTTTCTGATTTCTTTTTATCATCATAGAAGATCAGACATGTTTTCATCTTCTTATCCATATAATCATAACGCAATACATTATAAGAATAGTAATGACTTTCACTTTCTTTTAAACCGCCTGTTGCACTTCCTGCTGAGATATAGTATGTACCTTTCTTATTCATGAAATAAGGCACATGCTTATGACCATGAAGCACATATTTGATATGACGCTGTTGAAGCCATGTGGCAAACATATTAGCATCTACAAGTGCTTTAGATTTATCCAATATAGTTCCAAATATAGATTTTTCACGCCATTGTATTTTTAAGAAGTCTGACTTAGAGACTTTAAATACATGATGGTGTAGTAAGACCACAATCGTATAATCTTCTAGATTTTCTATACCTGCAAGTTCTGAGTCTATTTGGTCTAATTGTCTTCTTGTGATCATTCCTCTAGCTAAGTTACCACCAGCATTAGAATCTATCTTTACAAGTACAATCTTATCTTTTTCTATAACCTTGATCTTTTCACCTAGTAAATAGGCTATGACTTTTGTACGTTGTCTTCCACCAATACTCAGGCCTTTTACTATCATATCATGGTTACCTAACACAAAGCTGATATCTGCCTTATATCTCTTCCTAATCATTGTCATAAAGCTATTGGCCTGATACATATTCTTTGTATTAGGAGAGTTCATAAGATCTCCTGTAATAAAGACCTGCTTTTGATGAGAACTCTGTGCATATTGATCACATTCATCTAATGAATCTAGTAAGTTAGAGACTGCTTTCAGCTTCTTTTTAGGGCCTAGATGTAAATCAGATAACTGATAAATAAATGAAGAATGACCTTCTTTATTAAACATTGTCTTCTCATCGATTCTCTTTTGTAATGCCTTTGCCTGGGAAATACTATGTAATGGGTAAAAGGCTGCACGTTTAGAATTAAATATGAGTCCTCCAGGCCATTCATCTGCATAAAATAAAGCTTCGAGTAGTCCAGGAAATGGATCTAAGAAAGACAAATCTTCCTGCTTAAAAGGTTTGCTTATTGTAAAGATATAGTCCACCCCTGTAAAAGAATAGTCTTTAATTTCTTTATTAATACCAGGAATAAGAAATAAGAAAATCTTATCTTTAAGGAAAGAACGGATACGTTGTAAGCCTTCTTGTAAATTAGTATGTGTCAGCATAGATACGTCCTTGATTGTCATACCAGGACGAATCATACTGAATGAATACTCATCAATCATATCAAGTTCTTTAAATTCTATGTGATGATTTCTTAACCACTGTCGATAATCATTAAAAGATTGGTAATCCAATAAAGCACGAGAAAAAGCACGGTCATGATGATAAATCATATTAAAAAAAGCATTAATGCCACTAAATTCATCCATAATAGTACTTCCTTTAAGAAAAAAGACCACGTATGTGGTCTTTTAGAATTTTAAGTTACGTGGTGTACGTGGGAATGGTTCTACATCTCTGATGTTAGCCATACCAGTTAAATACATTAAGAAACGGTCAAAACCTAAACCGAATCCAGCATGCTTACATCCACCAAAGCGGCGTAAATCCATATACCACTGTAGTGTTTCTTTGTTCATGCCCTTTTCATCCATAAGCTTTTCAAGAACATCATAACGTTCTTCTCTCTGTGAACCACCAACTAATTCACCGATGCCTGGTACTAATAAGTCACATGCTGCAACTGTCTTGTTGTCATCATTTAAACGCATATAGAACGCTTTGATTTCTTTTGGATAATCTGTTAAGAATACAGGACCACCTACAACTTCTTCACAGATATAACGTTCATGTTCAGCATTTAAATCAATACCCCATTCAACCTTGTTGTCAAACTTCACATCAGCTTTTAATAGATGATCAATAGCTTCTGTATAAGTCATACGTGCAAAGTGAGAATCTCTAACCTTTGTGATACGGTTGATACAATCATGGTCAACCATCTGTTCAAAGAATTTCATTTCTTCTGGAGCATTATCTAAGCAGTACTGAATACAATATTTAACCATTTCTTCAATTAAACACATATCATCTTCAAGATCCGCAAATGCGATTTCTGGTTCTACCATCCAGAATTCACTGGCATGTCTTGATGTATTTGAGTTTTCAGCTCTGAATGCAGGACCAAAAGTATATACATCTCTAAATGCCATAGCGAATGCTTCTACATGTAACTGTCCTGTTACTGTTAAGTAAGCTTCTTTTTCAAAGAAATCCTTAGAGAAATCAGTATCATCAATAGTTGTGACTCTAAACATTTCTCCAGCACCTTCACCATCATTAGATGTAATGAGTGGTGTATGTACATATACGAATCCCTGATCCTGGAAGAACTCATGAATAGCCATAGATAATACAGATCTTAATCTGAAGATAGCATAGAATGAGTTTGCTCTTGGTCTTAAATGAGGGATTTCTCTCATAAATTCAAAAGAATGTCTCTTCTTCTGTAATGGATAATCACTATCACAGTCACCTTCAAGAATAATTTCAGTGGCTTCTACTTCAAATGGCTGTTTTGCATCAGGTGTTAATTTTAATTTACCTAATACATGAATAGCTGAACCAGTTGAGATATGTGAAACTTCATCAAAGTTCTTTAATTTTTCTTTTAAGTAAACAACCTGGCAGTTTCTAAAATAAGAACCATCATTTAATGCGATGAATCCTAGTTTACCACTATCTCTATTTGTTCTTACCCATCCTTCTAATTCTACATACTCTACGTTATCTGTTTCTACAGCGTTATCTGCACGACAGATTTCATAAAGTTCTCTTACTGTCATAAATTCAAACATCCTTCTTACTCCTTTGTATTTGATTTCATTTTTAATTCTAATTCTTGTATTGCGACAACAACATCCACATTCTGTACTTCTACTCCCTGAGGTACAATGAAATGAGAGTGGGTGAAGTCTACAATGCCTTTAATCCCTAATGCCACTAAACGATCCACCATTTCCTGTACATTATCAGAAATTGCGAGAATCGCAATCTTACAGTCCTTAGGGAATGTCTTTTCCAAATCGTCACTCTTATGAATCTTAACACCAAAACGTTCACCTTCAATATTAGCATCTTTATCATAAGCACAGACAATCTGTCCCACTGTATATTTCCAGCGGTTATATTTCAAAATAGCTGAACCTAAGTTACCTACACCAATGAGAATAATAGGTTCATCAAGTCCTAAACCTAAGAAATCACTGAGCGTTTCAATCATCTCTTTTGTATCATAACCATAGCCTCTTTTACCAAGTGTATTCTTCTGAGGTAAAAAGCCAAAATCACGACGAATAGTCGTATCCTGGATATGAGTAACTTCTGCAAGTTCACTCGATAAGAAGTTTTCTTTACCTTCATGTCCCATAACTCTTAAAGCCTTCAAATAAACAGGAAAACGTGTCATCGTCGCACGTGAAATTTTCTGTTTCTTTTCATTACTCATAGTTATCTCCTACACTTTCCGCCTCCAAGTCATAATCCGGCTTAACAGATAAGTCCAAAGGGGCAAACATATTATATTTATACATGATACTTGCAGCAGATGCAATCATTGCTGCATTATCTGTACAATACTTCAATGGTGGAAAAATAACAGGAATATCACTTGTACTCATTTTTTCTCTGAGACCTTTATTGGCACTTACACCACCTGCTACAATAATCTGCTTTACACCAAGATCATGAGCAGCTGCTAAAGCTTTAGAAGCAATCGTATCCATAGCCACATCCTGGAATGAGCAGGCTAAGTCATTGCCATTGATTTCCTCTCCTCTTTGGTCTGCATTATGCTTTAAGTTGATGACAGCGCTCTTTAAGCCACTGAAGCTGAAGTTATAGCTTCCATCATCAAGTGGTTTAGGAAGTGTGTAGCTATGAGTTCCCTCATGTGCCATTTTATCTAATACAGGTCCTCCAGGATATGGAAGATGTAAAACACGTCCTACCTTATCATAGGCTTCACCAATAGCATCATCAAATGTTGTACCAATGACCTCAAAAGAGAATTCTTTTTTCATATAAACAAGTTCTGTATGTCCTCCTGAAACAACTAATGCCATTGCAGGATATTCAATATCATTTACTAGTTCATTGGCATAAATATGCCCCGCAATATGATGTACACCAATCAAAGGCTTATTTAAGTAAATAGCCAATGTCTTGGCTTCCTGCATTCCAACATGCAAAGAACCTACAAGTCCTGGTCCTTTAGTGACTGCAATTGCATCA
Organism: Catenibacterium sp. AM22-6LB; assembly: GCF_003435615.1. NCBI lineage: Bacteria > Bacillati > Bacillota > Erysipelotrichia > Erysipelotrichales > Coprobacillaceae > Catenibacterium > Catenibacterium sp. AM22-6LB. The sequence continues at coordinate 21,245 of NZ_QTUM01000029.1, read as the reverse complement.
ATCTCCTCAATAGAAATATCTGCCTGACTAAGTGCTTCCTTTAAAACAGTGCTGACACATTCAACATGTTTACGACTGGCAATTTCTGGAACAACACCACCATATTGTTTATGGATATCAATCTGTGATGCAACAACATGACTTAATAACTCTTTTCCATCCTTAAGGATTGCAACACTCATTTCATCACAACTTGATTCAATAGCTAGAATAACAGCCATTATTTTTCCTCCTTTCTTACCATGAGATAGGCATCCTCATGGTCTGCATAATAATCTTTACGTATAGCACATATCTCATAGCCATACTTCTTATATAAACGAATCGCACGTTCATTTGATACACGTACTTCCAAACTATAATTCATACATCCTTTATTATGTCCTTCTTTTAATCCATAATCCATCAATAACTTAGAAAGACCTTTTCCCTGATAATTTGGATCAATACCAATTGTAGTCAGTTCACAGTTTTCATAAGCATACCAGAATCCTGCATAACCAACAATTTTGTCATCTACAAGAACATAATAATGAGCATAATCATTTGTCTTTAATTCATGAAGAAAATCTTCTTTAGACCAGGCAGGGGTAAATAATACCCCTTCTAGTCTTTCAATTTCATCAAGATCTTCTTCCTGCATTTCTCTTAATAACATGCTTTCTTAGCCTCAACATCTTTAATATAAGTTGGTACTAATAGATCAACATTCTTGATTGGATCAGCCATCTGACCTAATGCATAAATATTAGCACAAAGATCACATTCTTTTTCATTTAATCCAAGACAGCCTACTTCACCTACAAGTTCAAAGTCTTCATATTCAGCACGTAATTGTGCAAAGTCTTCTAAAGTCATCACTTGTTCTTTCATTAAAGGAAGACCATTTTCATAAACACCAACAAAGACCTTATGTCCTCTTGCATCAATAACACTTAATGCCTGATTCATACCTGCATAAGCGGCTAAAGAGCTAACAGATTTAATCTTTACATTAGATACTGCAGCAAGTGTCTTGGCGATAGTCATAGCCACTCTGACACCTGTATAAGAGCCAGGTCCGGATGTGATAATCATTTCATTGACATCCTTTAATGCAATATGATGACGATCAAGCACTTCCTTTAATGTAGGAATTGCTTTTTCTGATTGTCTTCTAGAACCTTTTTCCTGGAAGGCTTCTAGACACACATTATCCTGAAATAAGCCTACAGCTAAATAACTATTTGATGTATCCATCACTAAACTAATCATGTGTAACCTCCCTCACATAGTTCTCATACTTTTCACCGATAGGATGAAGCTTTAAAGAACGTGTTTCATCTTCATTCTTTATTATTTCTATTTCTAATCTTTCTTCTGGAATAATGTCTTCAATAAACTGTGGCCATTCAATCACACATAAGCCATCATCTTCAAACATCTCTTCAAATCCTAAATCATCATCTGCCCCTTCTAGGCGATATGCATCAAAATGATAGAGAGTCATACGTCCAGAATAAACCTTCACAATAGTAAAAGTAGGAGAATTGATGATCTTCTTGATGTCAAGTCCCTGTCCAATTCCTTTTGTGAATGTAGTCTTACCGGCCCCTAAATCACCTGTTAATGTGATAATAGAATGGGGAAAGATTGTTTCTCCAATACGTTTACCAAAAGCAATCATTTCAGCTTCATTTTTTAAGTTTATCATTTTTAGTTCCTCTATTTTTCATCATCTGCTGATATTTATTATACCACTCCTGGGCAAATCCTGCACGAAAAGGGCCAGATGCATTCATCGTCATCACAATCAAACGATTGAGCTGTTCATGGAATATCTCATCTAATTCATCTGAATATTGATATTTAATACGATGAGCCGCATATTCACCTTCATCTAATACCTTATATCGATAGCCAGGCCATACCTTTAAATCTAAATCATAATCAATATATTTAAGTGCTTCTCCATCATATAATATAGGAGAGGCAATATTACAATAATAATAGATACCATCACTTCTAATCATACAAATGACATTATACCATCTATCCTTAGGAAAATAACAGATAGCTGGTTCTTTAGTGACCCAGGAACGACCATCTGATTCTGTAACTAATGTATTATTATTTATACCGATAAAATGGCGATCTGTTTCTTCTAATATCTTACAGCGTGACCACGTACGATGTGGTTTACCGTCATGTTTATAGCAATGGATGAGCACATCCTGCCCCACTAATGAATTCTTCATAATCAAACCTCTTTCAACCTATCGAATATCATAGCAAAAAACAGGTGAAATGTACATAAACCTCACCTGTTTTTTCCTAAATAAAGCCTTTTTAAGTTATTGTTTTGTTTTTAAAATAAAAAAAACAGTGGTTTCCCACTGTTAAATAGCCTTAAATGCTTTCTGAAGTTTTGGATAAATAAGTGCAAACACTACATAAGTTAAAATAAGTGTACCTACATTATAACCAATATTATATAAGAATGAATAAACCCAAGGATTCATGTTCTTAGGTGCATAGCTTGCAAATAATACAGCACCAGATAATAAATGTGAAATGAACTTAAGGATCATTCCTACAAAAATACCTGTGTATACTTCAGTCTTACCTAATTTAAAATTAGGAATAAAGCCTGCAATACCAAGTGCTGATAATGGTACAAGATAGTCTAATACAACAGACCAAGGTCCATAATATAAAGCAAGACCTAATACAAACTGCATAGCAGTGGCACCAACACCAACAATAACTCCATATTGTGCACCCATTAAATAACTTGCAAGTACGATTGGTAATAAACTTAAAGTTATAGAACCACCCTCTGGCTGTCCTGGAATCACCTTAAATAGTGCTTCTAGAACTAACTGCATAGCGATAAATAACGCAACATAAGCAATTGCTCTAGTGGATAATGTCTTCTTATTCATTTATAAATCTCCCCTTTCCAATGACTAAGATGACGCAAAGAAGTCACTAAAAAAGTACGGCCTCTCTACGCTGGTATTACCCAGATCAGATGCTAAGGGACAAGGCTTTCACCTATCTCAGCAATAAATGCGCCCCTGGCAGTAATGATTATATTACAGAACATTCTTTTTGTCACGTAATCTAAATTTATAGTAGAAATGTTAGGGGTTTCTGTTTATAATAGGGGTGTTTAGGAGGATATAAGCATGTCAAAAGTTTTAGCAGTTAACTGTGGAAGTTCTTCATTGAAATTCCAGTTATTTGAAATGGATACTGAAAGTGTTATCACTTCTGGTATTATTGAAAGAATCGGTATGGAAGATTCAATCTTCACTATCAAGTACAACGGTACTAAAGATAAGAAGGTCTTTGCAGTTCCTACTCACAAGGAAGCAGTACAAGTATTACTTGATACATTAATTGAAAAGAAGATTGTTGAACATTTAGATGAAATCAAGGGTATTGGTCATCGTGTCGTACAGGGTGGTCCTTATTTCGATGGTTCTTGTGTTGTAGATGATGATGTAATCGCTAAGATTGATGAATTATCACCACTTGCACCACTTCATAACCCTGCACATATTATTGGTATCAAAGCATTCAAGGAAGCTATTCCTACTGCAGGTGCTGTTGTAGTATTTGATACAGCATTCCATCACTCTATTAAGCCTGAAAACGCAGTTTACCCAATTCCATATAAGTTCTATGAAGAAAACAAGATTAGAAAATATGGTGCACATGGTACTTCTCATTACTATGTATCAAAGCGTACTCAGGAATTATTAGGCAACCCTGAACATGCTAATATTATTGTATGTCATTTAGGTGCAGGTGCTTCACTTTGTGCTGTAAAAGATGGTAAGTCTATTGATACTTCTATGGGTCTTACACCTCTTGCTGGGGTTATGATGGCAACTCGTTCTGGTGATATTGATGCATCAGTTGTAGATCACTTAATTGAAAATCTTGGATATGATATGAAGACTGTATTCAAGATGTTAAATAAAGAATCTGGTTTATTAGGTGTATCTGGTGTTTCTGGTGATATGAGAGATATTATTGATGCAAAAGATGCAGGTAACCAAAGAGCCGAATTAGCTTTTGACATGTTTAGAAAACGTGTAGCTGATTATATTGGTTCTTATTTTGTAGAACTTGGACATGTTGATGCAATTTCATTCACTGCTGGTATTGGTGAAAACAGCTTTATCGCAAGAGAAGCAATTATTGATCTAATAAAAGAAGCATTAGGCATCGTATTAGATGATAAGGCTAATGTAGAAGGTCATGGTGAAAGATTAATTTCTGCACCTGAATCTAAGATCAAGGTATTTGTAGTACCAACTGATGAAGAATTAGTGATTGCAAGAGATACAAAAGAATTATTAAACTTATAAGATAAGTGAGCATCGCTTTAAGGCGATGCTCATTTTTTGTTATAAAAATGTGGTATCGTTAAACGTTTCTTTACAGAATCTAAAAAAGCCAGTACTGGATATCAAAAATCCCACACTGACGTAATTATTTTTCTAATTATAGAATACCTGATTGTCAACTCTAGAAATGCTGATTTATCAAAACCTTTTCCAAACTCTGCTGTCAGCTGCTCTGAAAGATATTCCAATAATCTCTTTCCATATTCTGCACGATCATTTTCTCCACATGCTTTAAAAATCTGTTCTCCAATTTCCCAATAAGTTGTTACCATAGCAGAATTTACGGCTGTGCACAAACAATGCTGTGCAGACACAATAGAATTACGAATGGAATGATAAGTCTGTTCTGCATTTTGATTTTTTTGTAAATCATCATCCATGCTCTTACCCCCCCTCTAAATTTCTGTATATTTAGGAAAAGGAGCTTCCTATATATCTTATACCCTCACTATTCCAAAATTTCTCAAATAAATTCATCCCCCACCTATATTTCATATAGAGGTGGGGGGGTTCTGCCGTTTCTTTAGATAAATATCTTTTTACAATCATAGAACAACCAATTGTTAATTCTACAAATGTGAATTTGAGCAAAAGAAAAGGAACTTCAATGTCCCTTATGCTTCTCTCTTTTGTATCAAAAAAGAACATATAGTTTCTATACGTCCCTTCAACAAACTTGAAGTTAGCGATTTCTTTTTCCGGTATTCTCTGTCCCACGAATTTCCTCATGATAGAAATAATCTACGATCACCGGATGTCCCTGCGGGACTCTGCCATAAGGCATTTCATTATCCACAAAGGCACAATCATACTTCTTAGCCATTTTCTCAGCTTTTACTTCAAGTGATTTAAAGTAGTTGCGGTTATGCTTGTTATAGATCTCGTCGTAAAGTGGTACAAGATCAGGATATTTTTCGGCGATATAATCCATAATTGTCTTTTTGAAACCGCCTCGAAGATTGAGATTTTCGAGCCAGAACAGATCGCACTGATCCTTTACCCGCTCAAAGATTGCTTCAAAATCCGTGATACCAGGGAATACTGGGGATACGAAACAGACTGTACGGATACCTGCTTCATATACCTGCTTCATAGCAGTGATACGGCGCTCAATGCTCGAAGCAGAGTCCATATCGTTCCTGAAATTTTCATCAAGTGTGTTGATCGACCATGAAACGGTTACACGTCCAAGCTTCTTCAGCAGATCAATATCTCGTACCACAAGATCCGACTTTGTGCATATCAGAATATCTGCGTCACTGCCGATCAGCTGCTCCAGAAGTTTTCTGGTATTCCCAAATTGCTCCTCCTGTGGATTGTAGCCATCTGTCACAGAACCGATGACCACCCGCTGTCCGGCATATTTCTTCGGATTTTTAATTTCCGGCCAATGCTTCACATCAAGGAAAGTGCCCCATTCCTCCTTGTGCCCGGTAAAGCGCTTCATAAAAGAAGCGTAACAATACTTGCAGGCATGTGTACAGCCCACATAGGGATTGACCGAGTAACCGCCTACCGGCAGACTAGACTTAGTCATGATATTCTTTGCTTCCACCTCACGAATGAGGATTCCATTTATTACTTCTTCCATGATTTCTGTACCTCTAACACTTTATTAAATTCTTCCGGCATTTCCTGAATCATATTTTCATCCCCTATGATAGGGACAAGGTCTTCCTTCATAAACACCGGAATGCCGAGCTTATGTGCCTGGTCTGTCAGAGACCATGCCCATTCCGGTTCCGTATGAATCTTCCTACTCTGAACTCCAGTCATGGTGCCCACAACGATCCAGTTGATTCCGGAAAGGTCAACTGTGCCAGGATCGTCGAATAACGGCTCAAAGGTAACATGGCAATGTTTTACTCTGACGTTTTTCCGAAGGGCGTCGATACGCCACAGTTCTGCTTTCCTCGTCACCGTAACGCCAAACCATGCGTTTTCCAAATCAGTATCAAAATCCAGCAAATCAGGTTGCTTGGTAAGGAACAGGAACTGATGTTGTGGATTTTCACGGATCTTTGCAAATACCTCGTCTCTCCATTCTGGCTTCCATCCAGAGAAATCGCTCATCCCGGTAAGAAGAAAGTTCTGTGGACGTTTCTTTTCCATCATCTTGAGCTTACCCGGGAAGAATTCAGGATCAGCGAAGTCATCAATCATATGCCAGCGTTTCACGTTGTTGCGGGCATAGCAATATGTACACCCCACTGTGCAGCCAATGACGATATTCATGTTCTGAATCTGATTTTTGATACAAATACTCATGACTTCTGCCACTCCTCAAGATTCTTTCTGATGCGGTCGAGGCATTCCTCAAACTGGATAATTTCTTCCTTTGAAAAACCTTTGTAGTAAATACTACCCATCTCATCAGATATAGAATCGTACTTGCCCTTTAAGGCATGTGCTTTTTCAGTCAGAAACAGGAGTGTTTTCCTTTTGTCCGTTTCAGACTGAACACGGTTTATCAGCCCTTGATTTTCCATTCTTTCCAGCATCGTAGTAAGAGATGTTATCGCTAATCCGCATTTAGTCGAGAGTGACCTGATTGAGATACCATCCTCCTGCCACAGCACATAAAGAATACGTCCCTGGGCTCCATTAAACGCATCAATATTCTTTTCACTGAGAATCTTCTCGAAAATTCGGTCTCCAAGTTGTTTTATTTTGGTGATAAGAAATCCACCATTCATTTCCATACAAAAGCTCCTATATAGTAGTTTATTAAAAAATACTATATAGGAGTTTTATTGTCAAGAGTTTATATATTTTGATAGGTAAATTCCGTTTTTTTCAATTCTCCAAACTGGAATTTTAAAACTTATCAATCCCAATATAATATTATCATATGGTCTATCTTCTTGCGGTCAGTCAGCTCTATAATATGAGGATTATTCTCTTCCTGAGCTATAAGCCATACTTTATAGTTTCCACATTCATCACTATCTCCAACAAAAGAAATATTACTTGGTTCAGCAACACCACTTTTTTCAATATATCTCTCTATTTGGGAAATAGGTAAAACTGTGTCAATCCAAAGAGCATCGGCGTATGTTGATTTTTTTCCTTTACTATTTGTGATTTCATAGCCATAAGTAGATACATAAATTACACTATCTGAGTCAGCAGACTTAATCTGTGCTACAAAGTTTTGTAAAGGATTAATATCTTCTTCGTCTAAACAAAAACTATTATAATCCTTACTTTTTTTATCAAAGTAATTATCAAATCCCATCAGAACATCATCATTCAAATCAAATTTTCTTGAATTAAAAACTATTTCTAATATGCCCATATTTTATTCCTCAAATTCCGATTTTTAAATCACAAACTGCACAATATAAGATGCAAGTATGGCTGCAACAGCCACAAATACAAGCCCTTTTCCCTTATAACTAAAAAATACTGCAACTATAATACCTGCACATGATTCTACTAAGTTAGGTGTAGAATTAAAGACACCTGGGAAAGTCAATGCTCCTAATACTGCATAAGGCAGGTAATAAAGAGCTGAATTAATAAATTGAGATATAATCTTCTTTCTAAAAAAAGTAAGTGGTAGAAAACGAGGCAGATAAGTAAAGAGTGCCATCACTAAGACAGCTAATACCTGATATCTTGTCATGCTTCATCCTCCCTTGGAAATAACCAGGCTCCCATACATGTTGCAATGAGTGTTGCACTAATCAAGCGTACACCAGTACTCATAACATTAAATAATGGCACATAGGTAAAGAGTGTATGGACTCCAATAGAAATTAATACCACTATAGTTATTGGTATTGAATCTTTCATTGCAGGTACAATAAGAGCTAAGAACATACCATATAAGGCAATTCCCATAGCACCTTGCAATGCTAAAGGCAATAATCCCATAATAAATTCTCCGGCAAGAGTACCTCCTACCCATCCTATAATAGGTGTAAGAATAAAGCCTAGCATAAACTTAAATGTGAGTTTACTAGGTTGCAGACTGGCTAACGCAAATGTTTCATCTGTAATTCCAAAAGAGATGATCATACGTTCAACTGTATTCATCTTCTCATCAATCTTCTGCGATAAAGAGAGACTCATTAAGAAATATCTAAAATTGATCAATAATAGTGTTGTTGCGATTTCTAAATAAGTACTATCAGATAAAATCAATTGTACTCCTGCAAACTGTCCTGAACTTGTTAAGTTTGTAAGAGATATAAAAGTGGCCAGTCCTAGAGGCAAGCCACTTGACACGCATAATACTCCAAAAGAAAAGGCAACTGGAAAGTATCCTAATGCAATGGGAATACTTTTCTTCATTCCTTTCATCATTTCACTCATATTTCATCACCAGGAGTATCATAGCACAAATAGAACTTAAAATAAGTGTTCTATTATGAATTTTCTAATTTCTTCTTGATCATCACATACATTATAGAATGGTTTGCGACAATCAAGTCTTTGAATATCAACTGTGCGTAAGTCAGTTAATTGCATTCTAGAATGCGTAATCATCCCATGGTCATCTAGGACTGTTAAGTCCTTTTCAAAATGTGGATTGACTGGTGATGATTCTTTTTTTATGGATGTACAAGGTATAATTAACATCTTATAACCTAAATCTTTTACAACATAACACCAATGCCCATCCATGAGTTCCTTAGGAAATCCTCTACCGATATTAAAATAAGCCATCTGATGTTCTTTTGGACGCTTATGGACATGATAATAAGTATCTGATGGTGAACCATCCTTTACAAGTGAACAATAGAAATAAGATAACTGACTTGTTTGATGTAATAAAGAACGTGAATATTTCTCTACATCATATAAACCACTCTCATCTAACTTCTTTAAGTACTTCTTCATTTCTTCAATATTTCCTTCTAGATCTTCTTTCATATAAAAATCCCCTCCTACTTATATATATACTTTTAATTTTTTTATATTTCTCCCTAATTTATATATAAAGTTATATATAGTTTTCATATTTTTAAAATATCAATATTTCCAATTGATTTATCCCAATTCACGTATATAATATTCACCGTTAAGATAAAGTGATAGATTATAAAGCGCCAGGACTTGTATAAGTTGACGAGGACTAGATTAATCGAACTATTCGGCGGATGGTCTAGAGGCATAGTACTGCCTGAACGATGAATAAAAACATTGAGTGATCAATGAACAGGTTTCATCAGGTACTCCTTTGTTTTAACGTTTTTATTCCACAAAACAAGGAGGACAAGATTATGTGTGGTATTACAGCTTATTGCGGCAATGGTGAAGCCCTACCTTTCTTAATGCAGGGACTCGCAAAATTAGAATATAGAGGATATGACTCTGCAGGTGTAACAGTATTAAATAATGTACTTACAACTGTAAAATGTAAAGGTCGTTTAAAGAACCTTGAAGAAAAGTTAAAGAATCATGATATGACTGGTCATGTAGGTATTGGTCATACAAGATGGGCAACTCATGGTGTCCCTTCTAACTTAAACTCACATCCTCATACAAACCCAAGTAACACTATCTCTATTGTACACAATGGTATCATTGAAAACTATAGAGAATTAAAAGATATTTTGCTAGAAAAAGGTTATTCATTCCAGAGTGAAACAGATTCAGAAGTTGTTGTTATGTGTTTAGACTATTTCTATGAAGGAGATCTTCTAGAAGCAGTGAAGAAAACATTGAACTGTATTGATGGTAGCTATGCTTTATGTATTGTTTCTACAGAGCATCCTGATGAAGTTGTTGTTGCTAAAAAGGCAAGTCCACTCGTTATTGGACGTACTGAAGATGCAAGTGTTGCAGCCAGTGATATTCCAGCTTTACTTGCTTATACTAAAGATGTTTATTTCTTAGATGATTTAGAAATGGCTGTATTAAAGAAAGACAGCATTACTTTCTATAATAAAGATGGTAAAGAAATCACTAAAGAAATGACTACTATTCCTTATGATATGGAAGCGGCTCAGAAGAATGGTTTTGATACATATATGTTAAAGGAAATCAATGAACAGCCTCATGTCATTCAGGAAACTTTAAGAGGTCGTATCTTTGAACATTCAATCGTATTAGATGAATTAAAAGATGTTGATTTCAATAAGTTTAATAAGGTTTATTATGTTGCATGTGGTACTGCTTATCATGCAGGATTATGTGGAGCATCTATCCTTGAACGTGCAACACGTTTACCAGTTCTTACTCAGGTAGCAAGTGAATTCCGTTATAATGATCCAATCATCGATGAAAAGACATTATGTATCTTTGTATCACAGTCTGGTGAAACAGCTGACACTCTTGCTGCATTAAAACTTGCTAATGAAAAAGGATGTACAACTATTGCCGTGACTAACGTCTTAGGCTCTACAATTTCTAGAGAGGCACAGCATACACTTTATACTTGTGCAGGACCTGAAATTGCAGTTGCATCTACTAAAGCTTATACAACTCAGTTAGTATTACTTACTTTAATCGCATTATATATTGCAGATAAAAGAGGAGATACTGTAGATACTGATTTAATGGAACAGTTAAATAACCTTCCAGAATATGTATCTAAGTTAATTGATGATGAAGCAATCTTCGAAAACTACGCAAAAACATTGAAGGATAAACATGACTGCTACTTTATTGGTAGAAGTTTAGATTATGCAAGTGTATTAGAAGGTGCTTTAAAGCTTAAGGAAGTTTCTTATGTACATGCTGATGCTTATATTGCTGGTGAATTAAAGCATGGTCCTATTGCCTTAATTGAACCAGGTACTGTAGTAATTGCAGTAGCCACTCAGCCTCATGTTGCAGCTAAGACTATTTCTAATATTCAGGAAACAATCGCAAGAGGTGCTGAAGTCATCCTATTTACTGTAGAAGGACAGGAAGTCAGTGGTGTAGAAAATATCTATTACTTACCAGATATCAATCCTTTACTACAAAGTGTACTTGTAGCTATCCCATTACAGTTAATCGCATACCATACAGCATGCATTAAGGGTTGCGATGTAGATAAACCTCGTAACTTAGCTAAATCAGTAACTGTAGAATAACGAACGGAGAACTCCGTTCGTTTTTTCTTCACATCAATAATAAAAAAATGTATAATATCTCGTAGGGGTGATAATGTGGAAGAATCAAAAGTAAAAGATTTAACGGCTTATAAGAACCGTTTCGAAGAGGATGCCTCTTCATTCAGCGAATTCCAGGCACGTGATTTCGTTAAAGAATTAAAGAATCAGGGTAAGACTGATGAAGCTATTGAAGTAGGAAGAACATTCCTTGAAATGGCACCAGAATTAAAAGGATATATCAATTATTTTGGCTATGCTCTTTATAATAAGTATATCAACATCGATGATGAAGAAATTTCTAAGAACGAAAGTTTATTCTATGGTATCTTAGAAGAAATTGCTAAATATTGTAAGCAGGAGAGATATTCTCCACTTGAAGCTGCAGTCAATAAGGCTATTAAACATGTATTAAAGGCTAATCCAGTAGACTATAAGAAGTTATCTGAATTATTAGACTACTTAGATGCACCTGCTCTAGAAGATAAGCCATTTGTGAATAAAGATGGTAAAGAATTCGAAAGCAAGAAAGAAAAATGGTATCGTATGAAAGTACGTGCATTATATGAACTTGAATCATATAGAGCATGTGTTGAAACTGCGAACATTGCTTTCACTTATAACTTAAAGTGGCATTATAACAACCTTAACTGGGTTAAATATTATCGTGCAAGCTCTCTAGTTGAACTTGGACGTTATGAAGAAGCTGAAAATGAATTCATCGCTTTACAGGGTCATTTCAATGCAGTAGATTCATTTGAAATCCTTTATAAGCTTTATATGAATACAAATCGTGAAGATGATGCTTATACACTTCTAATCGATAAATTCTTCAAGGGTGGATTCGATTATAAGAATATCGAAGATTACAAGAAGATTTCAGCAATGGCAAAGGCTAAGGGTCAGGATAAGGCTCATGCACTTGCAGAATGCCTCATTAAGAAGCTAGAAGAAGAAAATGGTAAAACATATGAAGCTGATGTTGATTTAGCTGATTATGCTGATTTAACTGCCAGCGATGCATTTGATCGTGTATATAGTGAAGTTGTTTATCATCTAGAAAACTACATTACTCGTCATGAAGGTAAAGTAGTATTCTACAATCATGATAAGAATTTTGGTAGTATCTTCCAGGATGGTGAAGAAAACTTATTCTTCAGACAAGCTGATTTCCTTGATGATGAAGAAGTTGAAAAGTATGACGTTGTTGAATACAGCGTAATCAAGACTTATGATAGAAAGCGTCAGCAGATGAGTTCTAAGGCTGTCCTTCTAAAAGTTCTTTACGAAGAAATCAACTACTAAGAGCAGAAATATCTGCTCTTTTTTATTATGTTCTATTTTAGTTTTTCCCTAACTTTTAAAAGTTTTATTTGACTTTTCCTTAATATACCTATATTATGTTTTTATATTATAAAAACAGAGAAATGACATAGTAAAGAAATGTGTGGCATAAGAGATATGATGGCTGGTGCGAATCATACGCAGACATTCTTGAATTCACCATGGAGTTGGAAGTACAAAATACTTCCCGGGTTGCCCGTTATCGCTATTTAGTGAGGTTAGTCAATGACTAATGAACTAGAGGTGGTACCGCGATAATTCGCCCTCTTGGGGTGAATTTTTTTGTTTTTAGGGGAAAGAAAAAGGGAGGAATCTATTATGAAGAAGTTTGTATGTGGTTTAATGGCAGTCGGTCTAGCATTAACTGGCTGTGGTAGTCAGTCTAGTACCAAAGATAAGGCTGATGTAAAAATTGGAGTCATCCAGTATATGCAGCATGATGCATTGGATGCATCATATAAGGGATTTAAGGATACTCTTGTAAAAGCTGGTTATAAGGCTTCTAATATCACTATAAAGAATGCCAGCGGTGAAAACTCTAACTGTGAAACTATTGCAGAAAGCTTAGTGAATGATGGAAATGATTTAATTTACGCGATTGCAACTCCTGCTGCACAGGCTGTTGTAAAGAAGACTAAAGATATTCCAGTTGTCGTATCTGCAGTCACTGATCCAGCTGGTAGTAAATTAGTTAAATCAAATAAAAAACCTACTGGAAATGTCACAGGAGCAAGTGATTTAACACCAGTTAAAGAACAGATTAAATTATTAAAACAGATTATGCCTAACGCAAAGACTGTTGCTGTTATGTATGCAGGTAATGAATCTAACTCTGAAATCCAGGGTAAGATGGCTGTCAAAGAAATCAAAGCTCAGGGTATGACACCATTAGTAAAGACTGTTTCTGAATCTAATGAAATCCAGTCAGTTACTGATTCTATTGTAGGTAAAGCAGATGCTTTATATATTCCAACTGATAACCTACTTGCTTCTAATATCCCAGCAGTTGTAAAAGTAACTGATCAGGCTAAAATCCCTGTTATTGTTGGTGAAGAAGGTATGTGTGCTAAAGGTGGTTTAGCTACTTATGGTATTGATTACTATAACTTAGGTAGTATCGCTGGTAAGCAGGCTATTAAGATCTTAACTGGTAAAGGTAAACCAGCTACTATGCCTATTGAATACTTAAAAGCGAGTGATTGTAAATTAAAGGTCAATAAAGCTCAGATGGAAAAGCTTGGTATTAAAGTTCCACAGGAAGTATTAGATAAGGCTGAACTTATTTAAGGAGTGAAGGAGAATGTCTTTATTTTTAGCATTACAAAGTGCGACTTACCAGGGTGTCTTATGGGGCATCATGGCAGTTGGTGTTTATATTACATTCCGTCTGCTAGATATTGCAGATATGACATGTGATGGTTCTTTCGCAACAGGAAGTGCTGTATGTGCTGTTATTCTTACAAATCATGGTAATCCAATCGTTGCGATTCTTGCCGCAACTCTTGCGGGTGCTTTAGCTGGATTTGTGACTGGTATATTACATACTAAGTGTAAGATTCCTGCCATCCTTGCTGGTATTCTTGCACAGTTAGGCTTATATTCTATTAACTTACGTATAATGGGTAAATCAAATATCCCATTACTTCAGACAGAAAGCTTATATGACTGGGGACCAATGGTTGGTTTAACAGTATCTCAGTCTACACTTGTTGTAGGTGTTATTGCAGTAACTATTGTGATTGCCCTGCTCTATTGGTTCTTTGGAACTGAATTAGGTAATGCATTACGTGCGACTGGTAATAATGAACAGATGGTAAGAGCTGTTGGTGTCAATACTGATTATACTAAGCTACTTGGTTTAGTGATTTCAAATGCCTTAATCGCCTTAAGTGGTGCCATGGTCGGTCAGTCAGTTGGTTATGGTGATGTCAAGATCGGTATGGGGGCAATCGTTATGGGTCTTGCTTCTATCGTTATTGGTGAAGTTATCTTTGGTCGTTATGGCAGTTTCTTAAAGAGACTCATTGCGATTATTGTTGGTTCAATTATTTATCGTATTATTATCGCCATTGTTATCCAGTTAGGTTTATCAACTGATGACTTAAAGCTACTCACTGCATTTATTGTAGCTCTCGCATTAACTATTCCAGTATTAATGGCCAATAGAAAACAGACTGCAAACTATAAGAAACTTACAAAAGAGGTGGATGAGAAAAATGCTTAAGATTGAACATGTATCAAAAACATTTAACCTTGGCACTATTAATGAGAAGAAAGCCTTGATTGATATTAATCTTCAATTAGATGATGGAGACTTCGTTACTGTTATTGGTGGTAACGGTGCTGGTAAATCCACTTTAATGAATATGATTGCAGGTGTTTACCCTATTGATTGTGGTCATATTAAACTAGATGATAAAGATATTTCTTTATATCCAGAATATAAACGTGCAGGTCTTATTGGTCGTGTATTCCAGGATCCGATGATGGGTACTGCAGCTGATATGCAGATTGATGAAAACCTTGCTATGGCTAAAAGACGTGGTCAGAAACGTACTTTAAAGTGGGGTATCAAGAAAGAAGAAAAGAAGTTGTATTATGACCTCTTAAAGACCTTAAATTTAGGCCTAGAAAATAGAATGACAAGCAAGGTAGGTTTATTATCAGGTGGACAAAGACAGGCCTTAACATTATTAATGGCGACTGTCACAAAGCCTAAGATTCTCTTACTTGATGAACATACAGCCGCTCTTGATCCAGCAACAAGTGCTAAGGTATTACTTTTGACTAATAAGATTGTCACTGAACAAAAGCTAACAGCAATGATGGTAACTCATGATATGCAGCAGGCTATTGATGTAGGTAATAGATTGATTATGATGTATAATGGTCAGATCATCTATGATGTAAAGGGTGAAGAAAAGAAAAACTTAACTGTCCCTTTCCTACTTAAGAAGTTTGAAGAAGCAAGTGGTAGTGAATTTGTGAATGATAGAATGTTGTTGAAATAATGAAAAACATTCCAACTATATCGAGTTGGAGTGTTTTTTTATGTGCTAAAAAAGAACACCTCTTAAGAAGTGTCCTTTCATACCATTAATATTTAATATCTACAATTTCAACATCATAAGGTTTTGCAACACCGACTGTTACAACATCACCAATCTTATGAGTCATTAATGCTTTTGCAAGTGGAGATTCATTAGAAATCTTACCATGTAATGGATCAGTTTCTGTAGAACCTAAGATTGTAAATGTATCAGGTTCGGGATTTTCTTCAGATAAATCAAGAACTGTTACAGTAGCTCCTAAGTTAACTACATGAGTATCTACCTTAACATCAGAACCAATGATTACTGCATTCTGCATCATTACTTCTAATTCTTTGATTCTTTCTTCAATACGAGCCTGTTTATCTCTTGCTGCATCGTAGTCAGCGTTTTCTGATAAGTCACCCTGGCTTCTTGCAAGCTTAATTTCTTCAATGACAGCTGGTCTTTCAACATTAATAAGGTTTTCTCTTTCAGCTTTTAGCTTTTCAAAACCTTCTCTACTAATTTGTACTTTTTTATCCATTTCTTTCACCTCGTATACGTAAATCTGACTACTCCCACGGGTGAGCCCGTGGGGTTCTTACTGTCAAGTTTAGCTTATAATCGTACATCATTTTCAGACTTTGAAATACAAGTTTAAATCTATTTAAGTAAGAACTTTTATTACCAGGCAGTCCAACGACCACATTAACGGTAAATTTCTATCTTATGATAAGGAAGTGTAATCAATCTTCCTAATGTTTATTTTATACTATTTTGATTCCACTATTCAATACTTTGATTCTATTAATCTTAATTCTTTTAATTATGTGGCTTTCATCCCATAGATAAGCCTATGGTTTTTTCGCCACTAATTAATAACATACTTATTTTAATTAGACAAGAACGATTTAATCGCCTAGAATACTACTTATTTTTGTAATCAATAAGTCAATCGCAACAGTATTAGTCCCACCTTCAGGAATAATAATATGTGCATATTTCTTAGATGGTTCAATGAACTGTTCATGCATTGGTCTTACAGTCTCTAAATACTGGTTACAGACTGAATCAACAGTTCTTGCTCGTTCTTCTACATCTCTTCTTAATCGTCTGATAAAGCGGATATCTGCATCTGTATCCACATAAATCAATATATCACAAAGATTTCTTACCTCTTCTTCTGCTAAGACAAAGATACCTTCTAGAATAATAACATCACGATCTTCAATAACTTCTGTAATATCACTTCTTGTATGCTTTGAATAATCATAAGTAGGTTTTTCAATTCTTTCTTTCTTTTTTAACTTCTTTAAATCTGATACTAGAAGATCATTGTCAAAAGCAAATGGATGATCGTAGTTAGTTTTTACTCTTTCTTCCATTGTCTTATCACTTTGATCTTTGTAGTAATCATCTTGTTTAATGATTTTTACTCTATGACTGCCTTTAAAACGGTCATAGATAGATTGTGCGATAGAAGTCTTACCAGAAGCACTTCCACCTGCAATTCCAATAATGACAGCTTTATTTTCCATGGTTTACCTTCCTTCCCATATCATTCTCTAATACTGGATAATCAATTTCTACATAAAGTATTTCCATTGGATGGTTTGCTACTTCCACCAATTCATTATCTTCATTATAAATCTTATTAACAGTAAAATAAATATTTGAATGACTAGGAGAGAATATTTCTATCTTGTCTCCTACTTTGAAATAGTTACGCTGTTCAATTTTAGCTCGTTTAGAATCTTGATCATAATCAAGTACGCGCATAACGAATTCCTGTGTAGGATGTTCATCTCTTAAGTTATAAAGCTGTTCATCTACACCTGGATTATCATAAAAGAATCCATGACAGAATGCTCTATTGGCTGCTTTTTGTAGTTCATCTTCATATTTCTTTGAATCTGTAAAGTGATCAGGATCAGCGCAGTATGTATCAATGAGTTTTCTATAAGTAGATACAACTGTCGCAATATAGTGGACAGATTTCATACGCCCTTCTATCTTGAATGAATCCACACCACATTCTATTAATTCACCAATATGATGAATGAGACACATATCCTTAGAAGACATAGTAAATGGAAAATCTTCATTAATAGATTGTCCATTCTCTTCTAAATCATAATACCATCTACAACTTTGAGAACAGCCACCTCTATTGGCATCTCGTCTAGAATAGTAGTTAGATAACATACAACGACCACTATAGGAAATACACATAGCACCATGTATGAAATATTCTAAATCAATATCAGGGGCATTTTTTCTAATGTCCTTCAAGTCTTCAAAAGTTGTTTCACGACCTAGTACTACTCTGTCCATTCCCATATCTTCAAAGAATTTAACGGCAGATGAGTTAGTGACTGACATCTGTGTAGAGACATGTACTTCTAGCTTTAAGTCCATACTTTTCGCAAGATTCATAATATATGGATCTGCGACAATAATGGCTGTAACACCTGCATCATCTAATGCCTGTAAGTACTCTTTAATACCTTCTAGGTTATCATGATGAAGGATGATATTACATGTAACATGGATTTTAGCACCATATTGATTCGCAAATTGTACTGCTTCTTTAATATCTTCGATAGAGAAGTTAGATGCCTGTGATCGTAAGGAGAATTCCTTACCACCAATAAATACTGCATCTGCACCATAAATAATAGCTGTTTTAAGCTTTTCTAGGTTTCCTGCAGGGGCAAGTAATTCTGGTTTTTTCACAATCACACGACGACCATCAACAATCTTACTTATTGGCTGCATCTTCTAGATCCCTCCTCTTTACATCTTCAAGACGATAAATTGTATCATCATATAAGAAACCACGATCAAGAGGTTTAGAAATCTTTCTTAATAAAGGAAGATATTCTTTTACTTCTTTATCATATAATCCTGTTTCTAATGCATGGAGACAAGCACAATACATACTAGTGACTTCTACTGCTTCTCTTGAATCCATAAACATTGTTTCAATATAAAGGTAATCAAAGTCCTTTAATGTATTGAATAAATCCAATGTATATAGTCTAGATTTGCTGAATACAGCCGTTCCACAACTTGTTTCATATATATGACAAGGGAAATCCTGTCCACGTGGATTTATTGTGAGAGCATCTTTATTATGGCTTAATGTTGTATTGCTTGCTTTTTCATAATTAGAGATCAAGTGTCTCTTACTCATCATCATATATTGTACACCATGACCTAATACAAATAATGGCATATCACAATTTTTACGTATTTCTAGCTGTTCCTTTAAAGAGATTTCTTTAGAAACAAAAGCACCAGAAATACCATAATGAGATAAAGTATTCAGTGTACTTGAATTGGTATTAAGAGTTAAAGGATGATAAATCATCTTAAAATCATAACCCTTTTGATTCACCATACGTAATACACCAAAATCCTGGAAAATTAATCCATTAATTCCAATATCATGTAACGCATCAATATGCTTTTCTAATCCTTCTAGATCATGTTCATCATACATAGCATTCACATAAACATAGAGTTCTTTTGCCTGTTCTTTGATTTCTTTCAGTTCCTCAATAGAAAACTTCACCGGTGTCAAAACACTATAATCTGAACCAGCCATAATCAAAGAAACACCCATATCAATATAATCATAAAGATATCCACGATCATTTAAATTAATTGCGATTTTCATTTTGATCCTTTCTAGTAATGATACATAGACCATCACCTACCTGCACATAATGTGCATCATATTCATCATTAGAGAAGATCCAGTCTTTAAAACGTTTGATCTTTCTTACAAGAGCACGTGTATTTCTATTTTTTATATTTGGTATATCAAAAATCATACCATGGAAATCTAGATTATCCACTAACACAAAACCATCTTCCTTTAAATAAGGAACATACTTCTCAAAGAAACGCTGATACTGCGCTTTAGCTGCATCAATAAAAAGACAATCATAAGGCGCATGATCCAACAATGTATTATCAAACTCTAATGCATCTTCATGATAGATTGTAATGTTGTCTTCCTGATTAAAATCGTGAATATTTACAACTGCTTCTTGATATCGTGTATCATCTCTTTCAATTGTATCAACATGAAGACCTTTGACATGAGTCGCCATCATTAAAGATGAATACCCAATGGCACTTCCAATTTCTAATACAGATTCTGCATTTCTCTTATTCAATTCATCAATAAGGTATTCAATACCTTCTTTTTGCATAATAGGCACATCTTTCACAAGTGCATATTCTTCTAATTCATAAAATGATTTCATTAATACCACTTATTCTCCTTTACTGCTTTTTGATGTTCTTCATATGTCTTTGAATAGATAACAGTCCCATCTTTCTTCGCAAAGAAGAATAAACAATCAGATGGTGTATAGTTTGCGACTGCATCCATAGTCTTTTGTGGGACACATGCAATAGGACCAATAGGAAGTCCTGCATATTTATATGTATTATAAGGAGAATCAGTCTTAGTCATCTTAGTAGTGACTTTGACACCTGTTCTATTTAATGCATAGTTGACAGTAATATCTGACTGTAATCTCATACCAGTCTTTAAACGATTGATAAATACACCCGCAATGGCTGGACGGTCTTTATCAAATAAAGATTCTCTTTCTACGACTGAGCATAATGTTAAGAATTGGTGAGGCGTATAGCCAAGCTTAGTCATTGAATCCTTATAAGGTGTTAATTGCTGATCCATATAATCCAGCATTTCTGTTGTGACTTTTTCTATTGTTGTAGATTTATCATAAAGTACATATGTTTCAGGATAGAGATAACCTTCTAATGGATATAAGATACCCTTTTGAAGAATGTCATCTGTCAAGAACCAATATTTAGAAATAAGCTCTTTTAAATAAGTCTGATCAGACCATTTATCTAATACTTCTTGTTCTGATTTACCAGTTACATTTGCAACCTTTTTAGCTACCTGAGGAATAGTAATTCCTTCAGGGATAGTTAAGGAAGACTTCACAACATAAGAGCTGTTCATCTTTGACATGATGCTATACATCTTTGAAAGAGACATGTTCTTATTCAAATTGTAAGTTTGAGAAACAACTGAAGGTTTATGAATCTTTAAGTAAACCTTAGCTACCAATTTATTTTTTATCAATCCTTTTGAATCTAATGTATTTAAAACTGTATAGGCATTTTCACCTTTCTTTACAGTGATCTGTACCACTTCACTTTTAGAAGAGACATGTCCTATACCACTTATATAAAATAAGCCTGTACCACCTATTAATAGTACAACTACAAGGACTGCCGCTATGATTTTTTTCTTCATACATACATCCTCCTTTTCCTTAACCATTATATAGAATTAACCCGATAATTACCATAAGAAAGTAGACTAACCTATCACTAGGCTAGTCCCTTATCAAACCGTACGTGCACTA
>NZ_QTUM01000028.1:0-29859 GCF_003435615.1 Catenibacterium sp. AM22-6LB | reverse complement strand
CTGCTGCTCATAAACTTTTTGCCACTTTCATGAAGCTCCTTATTATGAGCAAGATAGAAATTATAGATAAATCTGCAAGTACCTATTGTTTTACGAATCCTGACTTTCTGCCCCTCTGTTGGATTTATTTCCGTCCTGAAGCTCTTCAGCAATTTCCTCATCCCTTTCTATCAGTTTTTTATACTTACGAAGCCCTTTACAGCCTGCAGGAGAATACATGAAGTATTGAAACAATATCCTGCATGAATTCTCCATCTGATTTCTAATCTAATTATAGTACAAATGGAAAATCCATGCATCATGTTCAGCTTCATGAACACCTATTAATCGGCGTTAATAAAATTTAATTTTCACTAACCTGTGGTTTGTGGGTATTCAAATAATTCTTTTACATTACAAAACCATCTTAAAGATGCAACTTGATTTAGTAAATGCTGATTATAAGTATAATAATGCTTATTAGTTAGGGTTCAGTTTGCCTTTAAAGTTCCTTCTCTATCTCAACGTTATAATATCTTAACAAATACGCCTAAAAGTGCAGCAAAATCCATTGGTTTATAATTTGTGATATTTAATGTGTTCATTTTAACGCTCCCCCTATGAGCATATTTAAACACATTCAAACACAATGGTCGATATATTCAGTTACTTATAGTTCCCTCCTTATTTAGTAATAATATCTGTAATACCTGGATTCATAGATAATTCTATTCTTTGTACGTGAGGATGACTGCGATATCTTTTTCTCACCATCTGAGCTAAAATCTGTCCTTGATTATATCCATGGATAATTCTTAAAGTCAATGCATCAGGTTTCTTTAAAGCCGCATCTATCATCTTACGTGCTTCCTGCTGGGTATAGCCATGTATATCTATTTCTTTGATATATTGCATAAACTCCTCCTTGTGATATCTTTTAAATGATTGATTTCTTCTTGAGTGAGTATTCTATATGTACCACTTTCTAAATCACCTAACGAAATATCTCCATACATAATGCGATGAAGTGATGTAATCTTATTATTAAGAGAAAGGAACATCTTCTTTATTTCATGATAACGTCCTTCTTCTAAAGTGATGATACCTTCATATTCACTTATCATTTCTACTATTGCAGGTAAACATTTTACATCTCCATCAATAGTAATACCTTCTTTAAAAGGTGTAATATCCTTTAAAGGCTTTAAACAAGTAAAGGCATATGTTCTAGGTATATGAAATTCAGGAAGAGTGAGTCTTTTTCTTAATTTCAAATCATTAGTCATAATAACGAGACCCGTTGTATCACGGTCTAATCGTCCTACATAATGAAGATTCTCATCTGGAAGTAAAGTGATAAGACAGGGATCATGAGGATCCTTATTGGCACATACATAGCCTGATGGTTTATGAATGATATAGTATTTCAAGGGATGAGGATCAAGAATCTTAGAATCATAAATCACTGTTTCATCCGTTATGTCCATATCTTCATCAACTATTTCATTGTTGACTTGTATCAGTCCCTTTTTAATGGCCTTCTTCGCCTGTTTCTTACTTCCACATTTATTTAATACAAATATATCTATCAGTCTCATTAATGAGTATTCCTTCCACGAGAACAGTCATTAGAACGATTATCAGTACTGTTGACTATAATTACTTTGACTTTATCTCCTCTTTTATATGAAGGATCTTTTTCTAAAATATCACGTAAAGCAGTTAATCTCTTATTGCCATCTACACATAAATAGCCACAACCTGTTTCTTTTACCTTAATAGGAAAAGAAAAGCCTATTCTAATAATAGAATGATAGAGATGATCTGTATATTCTGATGGAATAAAGTGAATGTCACTTAATGGTAGTTCTTTAATACGCATAAAATATACCTCCTTTTTCTACATTATAAACAAAATAAAACATAATACAAAATTATTTCTAAAGATTATTACAACTATGATATAATATTCCTAAAGGGGCGTGAATATAATGGGTTTGTTACTTAGTAGAATATTGACTTATTTAAATGGTGCGATGCAGAATGATTACTATTATAAAATATGCAATTTCATTATCTTTAACTATCTAGATATATTTGAGATGTCAGAAGAAGAATTCTTAAATAAGGGTGCTTTTAGAAAAGAAGAACTTTATAGTTTCTTATTAACATTTGGATTCTCTACTTATGAGGATTTCCGTTTTAAATTAGAAGCTGATCATCAGTTGCGTTTGAATCAGATTCGTGTCAGATTATTTGGAGAAACTCCTCAGAAATTCTTAGCGAAGATGGATAAAGCAATGGATGAAAAAGTACTTGCAGACGCAATTACTTCTATCTGTGAACATTTCTATAAAGCAAAACGTATTATTATCTTTGGTGGTTTATATCCTTGTTCTATTGCCGTAGAGTTACAGACAGATATGATTTCTTTTGGACGTCCATTTATTCATTATCATAAGTATGATCCTATTCAATTTAATGAAGATGATGTTGTCATCTTCGTGAGTGCTACAGGACGTAGTCTAGAAGAAATGAAGAAATATGATAATTGCAGCTTTAAAAAGGCATATTCATTACTCATCACGCAGAATCGTAAATATACACAGTCATGTTTTAATGGAAATACAACAGTGATTTATGTACCAGGTAAGTTTGATTCAATTGATTTCAACTACCAGATCATGTCAATCTGTGACTTAATCAGATTACGTTATTTCCAGCAATACTACCTCTAAGCAGACTTCAGTCTGCTTTTTTTCATGCATTATAAAAGACAAGGATCATCCTTGTCTAGTGAAGAAGAACGCGGTCATTCGCTTCTCCTGTTTCAGTAAATTTTCTTACAAGTTCTTCGACAGTCATTTTCTTTTTTGTTTCTTCATCAATATCCGCAATGATTTTTCCATCCTTCATCATCAGGATTCTATTACCATATTTAAGAGCATCTTCCATATCATGGGTGATCATCATAGTGGTAATATGATGTTCTTTCGCAATTCTTTCAGATAATTTCATCACCTTGATAGATGTTGCAGGATCAAGTGCAGCAGTATGTTCATCTAATAAAAGTAATTGTGGTTTAACTAAAGTTGCCATTAATAGTGTGAGAGCTTGTCTTTGTCCTCCAGATAAGGTACCCACTTTAGTTGTTAAACGGTCTTCTAAGCCAATATCTAAGTCCTTTAATGCATTTACAAAGACATCATGGTGTTTATGAGTAAAGGGTGTAAGTGAGAAATGTTTTCCTCTTTGATAAGCTAAAGAGAGGTTTTCTTCAATTGTCATTGAAGGAGCTGTTCCTCTTAAAGGATCCTGGAATAAGCGACCAATGGTACGGCTTCTCACATATTCCTTTTCATGAGTGATATCTTTATCATCTAAGACAATAGTCCCTTCTTTTGTTTCTACAGCACCAGAGATAGCACCAAATAAAGTAGATTTACCTGCACCATTAGACCCGATAATAGTCACAAAATCTCCTGGTTCAAGATGAAGAGATAAGTGATCAATGGCTTTCTTTTCATTGACAGTCCCTTCATTAAATACAACTGTTAAATCTTTTATATTAAGCATGTTTCTTGAACCTCCTCTTGAGTGTTGCGGAAGAAATCGCAATCACAACAATAAATGCTGATAGGATTTTTAGGTCTCCTGAAGGAAGACCTAAGTATAAGGCAATTGTTAAGGCAAAACGATAGAAGATTGCCCCTACAATCGTACCAACTAAGCATATTGCAACCTTATCACTCTTAATGAATGTCAAACCAATAATAATAGAAGCAAGTCCGATGACCATCATACCAATACCACTTGTAATATCAGCATAGCCCTGCTGCTGTGTAAATAAAGCACCACTTAAAGCCACTAAACCATTAGCAAGACCTAAACCAATAATTTTCATCTTATCTGTATCAATAGAGCTCGCACGTACCATTGCTTCATTATCACCACAGGCTCTAAGTGCAAGACCCATCTGTGTCTTTAAGAAATAGTTCAATAATACGGTAATCACTATTACAATCACACCAATAATCAATAATTTATCATAAGGTTCAAACTGAGTTGTATTGCTGAAGATTGTCTTATGATTAAATAATGAGATATTTGGTGTCTGATGCATAATACGTAGATTCACTGAGTATAAAGCAGTCTGTGTAAGGATTCCGGCTAGGATTTCATTAATATTAAGTTTAGTAATGAGTAAACCTGTCACCATCCCTGCAATTGCACCTGCTACAAATCCAAGTACCATGCCAAGTACTGGATAGCCTGCTACTGCCACCATAGCACTCACTGCACATCCTGTTGTAAAACTTCCATCCACTGTTAAGTCTGGAATATTCAAAACTTTGAAACTAATATATAAGCCTAGAGATAAGACGGCAAATATGCCGCCTAACTCTAGGGCTCCAAGAATAACTGTACTATTCATAAAAACTCCTTAGATTTCTGTATATTTACTATCGTTTGTAATGTTTTCTGGTAATTTAATACCTAATTTATCTTTTGTAGTTGTATTGACATAGATTTTTAAGTTTGTTTTAAATACTTTAACTGGGATATTTTCTACTTTATTTCCCTTTAATACTTTATCAACGATTTTAGCAGTTTCTTTACCAAGTTCTTTATAATCGATACCAACACTTAAGAAACCACCATCTTTAACCATTGAATCAGCACCTACATATAAAGGCTTGTTTGCTTTCTTACATGCATCACTTACTACATTCATTGCACTTGCTACTGTATTATCATTTGGTGCAAAAATAGCATCACATTTACTATTTAATACATTAACAGCACTCTGTGCTTCATTGACTGATGCAATTGTAGCTTCTTCTATCTTAATATTCTTCTTAGCACAATAAGCTTTTGCCTTTTTAATATTAGTGACTGAGTTGGCTTCACCTTTATTGTAAAGCATACCGATTGTCTTTGTATTTGGATTGATTTCTAATGCCTTATCAATAATCTGATCAACCTGTACTTCATCACTTGTACCAGTAATATTCTTATCTGGTTTAAATAATGAGCTAGTCAACTGTGCCCCTACAGGATCAGTCACTGCACTAAATACGACTGGTGTCTTAGTCGCAAGTTTAGCAACTGCCTGTGCTGCAGGAGTCGCAATTGCCATGACACAATCAAAATTTTTTCCGGCAAAATCATTGGCGATACTTGCACAAGTATTTGTGTCCCCCTGACCATTCTTGAATGTATATTCGATATTCTTATCATCATATCCTAAAGTTTTCATTTCTTTATCGAATGAATCCTTGATCTCATTTAATGAAGTATGATCCATGAACTGGATAATACCTACTTTCTTCTTACTACTAGTAGAAGTTCCACATCCTGCTAAAAGTGAAATTGTTAATGCTGAAGTTAATACTGTTCCTAATAATTTGTTCATTGTTCTGTTCCTCTTTGTTTTCATAAATTTTGTTTTCTTTGATTCAATTCAAACAATGACGCCATCGCTTCATATGAGTTCCTCCCAACTTGTTAGCAGGTAAATAAAAAACACCTGTCCCAAAAGACAGATGTTACTCTTTAAGCCACCTTTTGATTCATAAAATGCTAACACATTTTTGCATTATAACGTTTGCATCACGTCTCAGGATACTCGTTGCCTTTCCCCCTCGCCCTCACAGGTCCATTTGTCATTGTGGTGCTACCAGGTTTCCAGCATCCCCGGTTCTCTATCAGCCCTATACAAAGTTTTATCTCCCGCTCTTAGGTTTATCTGAATGGTACATCACAACACATTCAATGTCAACACTTTTATTTATATTTTTGTATTATTTCGAATATTGCTTAATATATTTGTTTATATAATAAATATCATGTTCAAATGAACAGGATATTTATATTTCCTTTTTTATCGTATCCTTTTTACAGGGTCCATTTTACTACTGTTAATAGCCTTTTGTTCTATTCACAAGGTTTTCTAATGGTTCCTGGTTCTTTAAGTGATTGAGGTTTCCAATGACTAATTGCGTATAGTAATCCTGTACACTCTTCCAATGGTATCCACCAGAACAATGCGGTGTAATCATGACTCTAGGATTTTTCCATAATGGTGAATCAGCTGGTAATGGTTCTTCATCAAAAACATCAAGTAATGCCCCACCAATAGACTTATTGTCTAATGCTTCTAATAAAGCATAAGTATCAATCACACTGCCTCTACCTACATTACATACAACAGCGTCTTCTTTCATTAATGAGAACTCATCATGGCTTAACATATGGAATGTTGCATTGGTTGCTGGTAAAGAAGTAATAATATAATCCATCTTTGGTAATACATCATGTAATTCTTTAGAAGTAATGATTTCATCGCAATTTGGATGTTCCTTATAAGAGTTTCTTAATCCTGTTACATTGGCACCAAGTACCTTTAATACTTTCGCAAATTCAGTACCGATATCCCCTACTCCAAGTAATAAGACATTTGAACCATAAATTTCTCTACCAGTAAATAATGGTGTCCATCTTGCTTCTTTCTGTCGATCATAATAGAAACGTAGATTCTTATTAAAACTTAAGATCATTCCCATCATATGTTCGCAGATGGCATGACCATAGCTTCCACTTGCATTTGTAAGAAGTGTTTGTCTATTTAAGATGTTTGGTAAAAGAAATTGATCATTACCTGCACTATTTAATAATAGTGCTTTAAGTGTAGGTCTATTCAAGTTAAATTGTCTTGGTGGATTACCTACAATGACATCGGCTTCATCAATCATTTCCTGTGTTAAATCTTCTTTGTTTACCTTTAAAAGATTCATATCAGGACATGACTTTTTAATAAGTTCAATATTTGAATCATCTAAAGCTGGAATAAGTAATACCTTCAACATATTTAATCCCCCTAAGTTCTTTTGATAAACTTAGTATGACACTTTGGACAATTAATTTCAATCTTTCCGCGTCCTTTAGGTACACGGACAACTTGTTTACATGTTGGACATTTATAATATTTATGTGTTTTATCTTTTCTTTTTTTCTTAAAGAAGTTTACTTTCTTAGTAATAGGTGCAATAAACTGTACATATTTCTGGTTTTCTGCATAACGTTTATAGATATTCTTAGAAAACATTCTGAAATAGATATAAAACATCAAAAATAAGCTTAAGATTATTAATGGTTTTGAGCCAGTAAATAACTCTATAATAACTAAAATAAATAATAAATACATGAGATGACTGTTGAGCTTATCTGCTCCACCATATCTTCCCTGCATGAATTGAATAAATTTTTCTTTCATAAAATACCTCCATGACACTAATATAAGTTTGTTTTGTAAACTAAATATTAACTAAAAAAGGACATTTCTGTCCTTTTTGTCTATTAATTACTCTTGTTGATGAGTTCTTTCGCAATCTTTAATGCAGTATTTGAAGGAATCGCAAATCCTAGACCTTCACTATTTGTATCAGATGATTTTGCATTCACAATACCAATGAGATCACCATTTCCATTAAATAATCCTCCACCAGAGTTACCTGGAGAAACGGCTGCATCTGTCTGAATAACAGAAATAGAGATAGTCTTAGAAGAGCTATAAAGCTGACCAAAACGACCATAATCACTAGATGAAGATGAGTCATCGTTGTCTAGCTGTACTGTAATCTTACGATTTAAGGCTGATACGATACCTGAAGTAATAGAATCACTGAATGTACCTTCTGGGTTACCTACTGCATATGTAGATTGACCTTGTACTAATTTATCACTATTCGCAAATGTTGCTGGTTTTAAATTGGTTGCATTGATCTTAAGTACCGCAATATCATTATCACTATAAGTTCCTACTAAAGTTGCATCATATGTTTTATTATCACTTGTAGTAACCTTAATTGTACTTGCGCCAGAAACAACATGAGCGCAAGTAATAATATAACCATCGCTGCTCATGATCACTCCTGAACCTGCACCACTTGATACCTGTGAACCATACCAGAAGTTATCTCTTGAGATATTTTCTGTTGTAATGGCTACAACACTTTGTGTCATCTTAGAAGAGATGCTTGATGCATCATTTGATGTACCTGTTGCTTTAGTTGTAGTAGTCTTCGTCACTACTGTAGTACCTTGATTATTCATAAAATAAGAACCAGCAGCGCCTCCACCAAAACCTAATGCCACAGCAATAAATGCTTTACCTATATTTTTACTTAAACGACTGACTTTCTTTTTATTCTGCTTTTCATAAACATCTTTTAAATTTTCGTTGTTCATAATACCACTCTCACTTTCTGATTCTAGTATATATCTTAAACTTAATACCTAAATGTGGTTTTTGTGGGAAAATATGTTATTACATATCAATTCCTGCATATTTTAAAAATTTCTTTTCATTAAGGATCCCTTGAGTTAAAAACTCTCCATCTTTAAATAATGCATAAGTAGAAACTGGTGTTGGAAGGTTCTGTGCCTGTTCACGTGTTGTAATATGAATCGTTTTTAAAGGAATGTTGTATTCTTTTGCCACTTCTTCTATGCGTGGTACCCAATAATCTGTAAAAGGACATTGATCTGTATAATATAATACAAAGCCCTGTTCATTAATATGCGGATGTTTAGCACATTCTTTAAACTCTGGAGGATTACCTTCAGTGAATGGAAAATACATAAGTATAATACCATTATCTGATTCATCGGCTATCTTAAACCCTTTATGTGTCAAATATTTATAATCAGAAAGGAACTCTTTCTTACGTCCTTTAGACGATAGAATACAAACGCCTTTATAACCTTTTTGACGTGCATCTTCTATACAATAGTTTAATAAGTCACTTGAATAGCCATGTCCTTTCATCGAACCTGAAACCCATAAACAATTGATATACATATAGTTATTACTTGTAATAGGTATCCAGGCATATTGATCTGGAATATATTCAATGAAGCATTTTCCTCTTTCTTCACTGCGATAAAATACTAAACCTTCATCAAATCTTTCTTTTAACCATTCTTTTTTTTGAAGACTCTTTTTGTTAGACATATCACAACATATATGTTCTGTGTCTATGTTGTCTTTATTGATAATAATATAGTTCATACGTTTTCCTCTTAGTAAAAAAGCCATATAAATGGCTTATTATACGATTGGTGTATTCATAAATGTTTTATAGATAGGAATTTCATCTTCCTTGGATGAACCATAGAGGATATCTCCTTCTTCCTGATCATTTAAACAATCACATTCCTTTAAACAATTATAAAGATGTTTACTTGTTCCATAAGCTCCATCAAACATTGGAATATCACCTAAAACTGTCGCTATTTGATTTTTCACAAATGGATAATGTGTACAACCTAGTACAACACTATCTACTTTACCTTTATAAGGACCTATTAAATCTGTAAGTAAGTCAATCAAATCTGGTTGATCTAAATTCCCCTGTTCAATACGTTTGGCAAGTCCATAACATGGAACTGGAATAATAGTGGCTGATTTATCATATCTTTCAGCTAATTGATGAAACTTATCTAAACGTAATGTATTGGCTGTCGCCATCACAAGAATACAACTATTCTTCTTAGATAAAGCTGCTGGTTTTAATGCAGGTTCTATACCAATGACAGGAATATCTGTATATTTTTCTCTTAATAATGTCACTGCAGCACTTGTTGCTGTATTACAGGCAATCACGATGGCCTTTAAATGTTTCTTCTTATTCATGTTTTCTATCGCATTAAGAGTAAGCTGCTGGACATCTTCTAATGTTTTTTCCCCATAAGGTGCATTAAGTGAATCACCAAAGAAATAAAGATTCTCTCCTGGCATCATTTCATGAATAGCCTGTAAGACACTCACTCCTCCAACACCTGAATCAAATACACCTATATATTCTTCTTTCTTCATACTGATAACTCCCTTTCGTTTTTTCATTATAACACAATTATTCTTTCAAGGTCTATATTACTTAACCACTGGTTGTAGTTGTGATAAAATAGTATTTGAAAGGAGGTATGTCATATGGCTATGAGTGAATTGTTGAAAAAGACAGTACTTGTAGGTATTGGTGCAGCAGCTGAGGTCGCTGATCGTTCTAAAAACTTAACAGATAGTCTTGCGAAAAAAGGTCAGGATACCATCAATAAAGGACGTGCGATGAATGAAGAATTAAAAAGAAAAGCACGTGAAGACTTGTTAGAACATGTAGAAAACATGACTGAAGAAGAACGTAATGCTTTGCGCCAGAAGCTTGATGCATTAGATCATGAAGAAAATCAGTAATATTAAACGTATGAGAGAAATACTCTCTATTATCAAGAAACATGATATTAAAAATGGTCTGACTCCCATTAAGGCAAGAGAGATGATTGAAGAGCTTGGCCCTACTTATGTCAAATTAGGACAGATCATGTCAATGCGTAGTGATCTAATACCTCTAGAATACTGTAAAGAGTTCGAAAAACTAAGAGCGTCTATTGCGCCTCTTAGTTTTTCTACTATTCGTAGTATTATTGAAGAAGAACTAGGACAGCCAATAGAGAATGTATTTAAGAATATAGAAGAAAAGCCTATTGGATGTGCGTCTATTGCACAGGTTCATTTAGGACATTTATTAAATGGTGATACAGTTGTATTAAAGGTTCAAAGACCTCATATTCATGAAATCATGGAAGCTGATGTACGTATTATGCATAAGTTTCCACGTCTTTTAAAGATGGTGACTGGTACAGGTGATCTGATAGATTATCGTTCTATTATTGATGAATTATGGCGTACAAGCCAGACAGAGATGAACTTCCTCAATGAAGCGAATAATATGAATGTCTTTGCGAATAATCAAAAAGATATACGTTATATTAAAGCACCTCATGTCTATAATGAATATACAACCAATCATTTGCTTGTTTATTCTTATATTGATGGTATTCCTATTGATGCTATAAAGAAATTAAAGTATGAAGGTTATGACTTAGATGAGATTGCCTTGAAAATGGCAGATAACTGCTGTAAACAGATATTAGATGATGGATTCTTTCATGCTGACCCTCATCCTGGTAATATCTTAATAGATGAAGGAAAGATTGCCTGGATAGATTTTGGAATGATGGGTACTGTATCTTCCTTTACTCAGCATATCTTATCTCTTGCTTTACAGGCTTTAATTGAAGATGATATTTATGATCTAGAAGAATCCTTCTTGATGTTAGTAACACCAGATCATGAAATAGATGAAACACAGTTATTACATCAATTAAATTCAATTGTAAGTGAATATAAAGCTAAGAGCTTATCTGATTATAATTTCTCTGATTTGATACAGAAGTGTTTTGATATTGTGACAAGTAATAATATTGCGATACCGACAGAACTGACTCTATTATGTCGTTGTTTGGTGACACTTGAAGGTACTTTAGAGAAGATCAGTCCTTCTTCTAATCTTATTGAGATATTAATTAATCATAAGCGTAATACAGTACTAAAAGATCTGGATTATAAGGATCAAGGATTGAAAATAGGTCATGACCTTTATAAGACATTAAAGAAAAGCTATGCATTACCTCAGATTGTCTATGATTTAATCAAGATGAGTAAGAATGGTCAGTTACATGTCAATGTGACTGAGAATGATGATTATACAAGACAGACCTATAAGAAAACAGAATTATCTATCATAATTAAAACAGTATTTAGCTGCATGTGTATGTTATGTGGAGTATTGACTGAGTCTTATTATATGTCTATTGTATTGTTTACTATTTCTATGTTACTTGGTATAGATGTATTCTTTCACTTATGGAAGCTAAAAAGATGATTCCGTTTATTGGAATCATCTTTTTCTATTTGTTGGGATCAATCATAGTTAATTGAACTTTATGTCTTTGTTCATCAATTGTATCTACCCATGTCGTTACGATATCTCCTACAGAGACAACATCGCTTGGGTGTTTAATACGGTTTTTACTCATTTTAGAAATATGAACAAGTCCGTCTTCATGTAATCCAATATCTACAAAGGCACCGAAGTCTACGACATTACGTACTGTACCTTCTAGTTTATCATGAACATGTAAGTCTTCTAATGTGAGGATATCCTGTCTTAAGATTGGTCCATCATAATCATCACGATAGTCTCTTAATGGTCTCATAATAGAATCTAGAATATCTTTAAGTGTATAGTCATCTAGTCCTGTAAGTTCTTTAAGAGATGTTATGTTAGCCTGTGAGACAGCCTTCTTACATGCATCTGTTCCTAGATCATTAGTCGTTAAGTTTAATGCCTTTAGGATAGCTTTAGTGGCATCATAAGATTCTGGATGGATATTTGTACGATCTAGTGGCTCACTGCCCTCTTCGATTCTTAAGAAACCAGCAGCCTGTTGATAGGCTTTTGGGCCAATCTTAGGAATCTTTTTCATTTCTTTACGGCTCATGATCTTACCATTTTCTTCACGATAAGCCACAATACTATTTGCTGTTGCCTGAGTTAAACCAGAGACATTCTTTAAGAGTGTAGGACTGGCTGTATTGATATTAACACCTACTAAGTTAACAGCTTTTTCTACAACGAAGTTAAGTCTTTCTTTTAATTGTGTAGTAGGTAAATCATGCTGGTACTGCCCTACTCCTATAGATTGAGGAT
Source organism: Catenibacterium sp. AM22-6LB (assembly GCF_003435615.1). Lineage (NCBI taxonomy): Bacteria > Bacillati > Bacillota > Erysipelotrichia > Erysipelotrichales > Coprobacillaceae > Catenibacterium > Catenibacterium sp. AM22-6LB. The sequence goes on along the minus strand of NZ_QTUM01000028.1, from coordinate 17,266 downwards.
CAATCTTAATAAGTTCTGATAAAGGATCGAGTAGTCTTCTTGCGATAGAAATCGCGCTTCTTTGTTCTACATGAAGGTCTGGGAATTCTTCTATCGCAAGCTTAGAGGCACTATAAACACTCGCTCCTGCTTCACTGACTATAGTATAACTCACAGGTAAGTGATATTTCTTAATTGTATTTGCGACAAAAGCTTCACTTTCACGACTGGCTGTCCCATTACCAATCGCAATAAGATTGACATCATATTTTGTACAGAGGTCTACTAATTTCTTCTCTGATTCCTTCACTTTCGCAACGGGAGGATGTGGATAAATGACATCAACTGTAAGTTTCTTACCTGATTCATCAATAACGGCTAATTTACATCCTGTACGGAAAGCTGGGTCAAAGCCTAAGATTCTCTTATTTTTCATTGGAGCCTGTAAGAGTAGTTTACCTAGATTATCAGAGAAAACATCAATACTTGCTTCCTGGGCTTTTTCAGTAAGAGTATTTCTGACTAATCTTTCTAAAGAAGGATAAGCGAGACGCTTTAAACCATCATCAATGGCTTCATCGATATATTTGGCTGTTGGACTCTTAGGAAACTTAATATAACGTCTTGAGACAAATGTCTTGATATACTCTTCATTAATGTTGATAGAAACAGTGAGGATCTTTTCTTTTTCTCCTCGATCAATCGCCATAATACGATGTGTCGCAATACGTGAGACATTTTCAGAATAGTCATAGTACATCTTATAGGTCATCTTTTCATCTTCCGCATTCTTCTTTTTAGAAGTGACAAGTCGGCCATAGTTCATCATAGAATCGACAATCTTATTACGTACTGTCATATCATTAGAAATTTTTTCCGCAATGATATCCTTAGCACCCTGCAATGCCTCTTCTCTAGAAGTGATTGTATCATTCAGATAGGCGTCTATATCTTTTTCATTAAATGTACGTGGTAAAGAAAGAAGTGTCTTCGCTAAAGGTTCTAGACCTGCTGCAATGGCCACACTGGCTCTTGTTTTCTTTTTCTGTTTATAAGGACGATAGATATCTTCTACTTGTGATAAACGTGTACATGCATTGACCATCTTCACGATATCATCATTTAAGTGTCCTAATGTTTCTATTCTTGTAAGGACTTCTTCTTTTCTTTTTTTAAGATTCACCTGATAGTCATATTGTTCCTGGATAACACGGATCTGTTCTTCATCTAAGCCATGTGTTAATTCTTTACGATAACGGGCAATAAAAGGAACGGTACAGCCTTCTTCTAATAGTTTTAATGTATTTTGTATCTGTTCAGTCTTGATATTTAGTTGTTCTGAAAGTTTAAGTATAATATCTTCCTGCATTTTTTTCTCCTTTATAAAAGGCTGATTGCTCAGCCTTATGCATGCTTATATAAATATGTGATTGAAAGTGGTGGTAATTCTAATTGTCCATTATAATCCACCATTTCTCCGCTCATAAGATCCTGATAAGAACCATGATCAATAGGTGGATAAATTGTATAAGGTGCATCATCGATATTAAGTGCGACCACAATCTTTTCTCCTTCATAGTTTCTTTCTAATACATACTGCTTATTAGTAAGAACTAAATCCTTATAGTCTCCTAATGTGAGTGCTTTATGTCCTCTACGAATATGAATATATTTAGAAACTAAATCTGATAAATCATTAGGTGCAGGTGCATCGAGTTCTGGACGAAGTGGTGCATCTGTTACACCTTGAATCTTTTCACCTTTAATACCCCATTCTGAACCATAATAAATACATGGAATACCAGGAACTGCCATGAGTAAGCCAAATACTAATGGAAGTTTTCTTTCATCAGTTAATGTACTAGATATTCTATTCACATCATGGTTATCTACAAATGTGAGTAAGTCTCTACCTCTATACATATCCATCGCATTTCTCTTTAATGTATGGGCATATTCAAACATATTCAAAGAGTTAAATGAAGACCAGAATGCTTTATATGATGGATAATCAGTGATTGCATCAAGTTTAGCTTCTGTATACATGTAACCTGCATTATCACCTAATACTTCTCCTAACATAAAGAAATCCTGTTTTAAACTCTTACAATGATCACTCAACATTGCCATAAACCATCTAGGCAATGAATAAGCGACGTCTAGTCTCAAACCATCTATATCAAAACACTTGATCCAGTAATCGACTGCATCTAGTAAATAATGTTGGACATCTGGGTTATCTAGGTTTAACTTTACAAGTTCATAATGACCTTCCCATCCTTCATACCAGAATCCATCACCATAGCTAGAATCTCCATCAAAGTTGATATGGAACCAATTGGCATATGGGCTTGCAGGTCCTTTTTCCTGGACATCTCTAAACGCAAAAAAGCCTCTACCAACATGGTTAAATACCCCATCTAATACAACCTTAATATCATATTCATGAAGTGTTTTACATACTTCTGCAAAATCTTCATTTGTACCTAAACGCGTATCGATGAGATTATAGTCACGCGTATCATAGCCATGAGAATCACTGTTGAATACAGGATTGAAATACACAGCCCCTATTCCTAATTCTTGTAGATAAGGGACAAAGTCCTTGATTTTTAAAATACGATGAGCCTGGATATCATCATTTACTTCAGGCGCACCACAAAGTCCTAGTGGGCAAATCTGATAAAATACTGTTTCTTGATACCACACAATTAACACTTCCTTTCTGTTTACTATTATACTTCATTTTTATGTGCTATCCAATCTATTTATATTATTAGTAACTTACATTTATGCATTTAGTATATATTTACATATATTCTAAATTCTTCATTGTATATATCGATTATGCTCAGGGTCATAGTCGTTCAATAATAATTCTATCTTATCTTCATCGTAGTCAAGATAGACATATAAGACATATATAAGTAAATCTTTAAGCTGGTCATGGATGTCTGTACCAAAGTATAGACGCAATATCTTCTCACAGCTTAACGCAAAACCTAATATATCTTTAGTATCCTTATAGTCTTCATATATGTGATCAATCATCCATCCCATTTCTTCATTCAGTGATTCTTTAAGTATGTTATAGAATTGTTCCATATTAGTGCCTCTTGAAATAGTTTTGTATATCTTCTGCAGAAATGATAGTGATTTCCCCTTCTTTATAATTATTCTTCCATGGTCCTGTTTTAGTGAGTGTTATAAGTGTTTTTAAAGGGTAACGAGAGAATGTATTGAGGATTTCATCTATGTATTCTTTCTTGTTTTCATCTAGATCTAAATAAGCATCTTCGATGATCTTATAACGCATATCATCTTGTACTCTAAATGGGAATGTAGAGAATAAATGATAGACATCAGGATAGATGACACCTTGATTCCATGCTTCACAATGTTCATGAAAGAGTGGCTGTGGATAGGAATAAGCTTGTATAAAGTATAGATAGGATTCTAATTGCATAGGTGTGAGTTCTTCTAGTTTATAAAAGAGATAAGAAATCACCTGCAAGATTTCTTTTGAACAGGAGAATTGTGATTTAAGAGTGAGACATCTATTAATTGCCTTTTTAAAGGCTGGTCCCATCTTTTCATGGTTCTTATTCACTAAATCCATCATATAGTCTATATCACATAGTGCATTGTGAATAACTTGTGCATAGTCAGGATGAGGGGTACTTCCCTGTAAATATCTTGTAATAGTGACTTCTCCAAAGCCTAAAGCATAAGATAATGGTGCTTTACCGAGATGATAGAGAGACATAAGGGCTTCTATTTCTTCTTGTATTCTTGTTTTACACATCTTATTCACCTTCTTCACACTTATTATAGCATATGATAGACTTTTTAGAAATATCTATCATATGCATTAAAATAAAGAAAAAAGTGCATATTATTGTGAATATGCACTTTCCTGTGTGAAGATATTTTCTATCTCCACCAACATTTTCCCAAATTCATTGAGCTTTATATAAAGCTCATCATCGTCAATATTCATGACGATTTCGTTTTGTCTGATCCTCGCATCATGCATATAACATATTGCAGAGATCTTTTCCTTCTTATCAGCGTCTAGCTGATATGTATCAATCAAATTTGTGATTGTCGATGCCTGATCTGAGAGCTTATAGGACTTGTTATGCACAAAGGCATAGACAATCATATGTTCACCCTTGAAATTCTTATAGGGCATTAATAGTTTTTGATAATTCAGCATACGCTTCACTTCCCCTCTTGTTCTCTATTATATCTTAGTTACTATTTATAGATAGGGTGTGGCAAGAGATTGGACGAAGAAAAAGAACATATTATAATTCTAGTGAAAAGATATTCTTAAGCTGTATTTTATGGTTATTGATATAAATATAGTGATCATTGAGATTCACTATTTGTATTGTTCCTCTTATTTTAGAATAAGAAGACCCTGTGTAATAGACAAGTTCTACTTCATCTCCTTCTTGAATTTGGTGTATCTTCCAGTCAAGTTCATAATATCGGTCTTCACATAGTTCTTTTCTAGGTATTGTAGTATCTTCTTGAAGTAGTTCTTTAAATCCTTTTAAGGCATCAAAGCTTAAAAATAAGCGTGCACGATCAACCTTCTTATGCATTATGACCTCCTATTAATGTATTTCTTTTTTCTGTAGTAGCTTTCTCTTGTTTGTTCATAAGCTTTAATATCGCATTCTTCCCATACTTATGACGGATAGAGACAAGAGTTCTCTGAAGCTTCTTTTCTTCTTCCAATGCCTCTATATCACTAAATAAGTCATAGGATTCATAAGCTTCATCTAAGACATCATTAAAGGATATAGAGATTTGTCTAATGAGTCTTCCTTTTTGGACTTTTAGATGATAAAGAGATATAAAGGCATCCATCAGAACACTCAATGAATTGGTTCTAACTGTCAGCTTTCTAAAGCCTCCTGCCCATCCTCCCCCATCTGTACGTGAATAACCAATATATAAGCTTACATGATTTGTGACAAGACGTGATTCCACAAGTCTTAAGACATTGAGTTCTACCATTTCCTTTACAACGAGTATTGCATCCTCATATTCATAATCAGAAAAGAGAACCTGTGAATTATTAATAGATTCATTCTTAGGACGATACTTCTTAATAGAGGCAATCGTAGCAGGTTCTCTCCCCCAGGCATGATCAATAATATATTCTGCATTTATACCAAACTCTTTATAAAGAATCTCTTCAGGAATCTGGGTTATCCCATGCATATCCACAGCACCAAGTTTTAATAAACGATTGGCTGTTCCACTTCCCATATGCCAGAAATCAGTGATAGGTAAATGATGCCATAAGTATTTCTGATACCTTTCTTCATCTAATATCCCAATATTTTCTTTTGTATGCTTAGAGATGATATCAAGAGCGACTTTCGCAAGATAGAGATTGGTTCCTATGCCACATGTGGCAGTAATATGTGTATCTGCAAATACAGCCTGCATCAACATCTTCGCAAACTCCTTCGCACTCTTATGATAAAGATGCATATAAGATGTGATATCAATAAAACATTCATCAATAGAATAAACATGAATATCATCAGGTGAGACATAACGACAATAGATACGATAAATACGGGCTGAATACTCCATATAAAGATGCATACGGGGCATTGCAGTAATATATTCAACACCCTTGGGTATTTCAAATATACGACAGCGATTATGAATTCCCATACTTTTCATTTGAGGTGTAATCGCAAGACAGAGTGCTCCATTACCTCTAGTAGGATCTGCCACTACAAGATTGGTTTTAAAGGGATCAAGATGTCTTTCACTACATTCAACTGAGGCAAAGAAGGTTTTTAAATCTATACATAAATATACTTTTTTCATCATTATTTCTCCTTCCTGTTAGTCTTATTATAGTTATCTATGGTGCATATATCAAATAGTTTTGCACCAAAATGATTCTGTAAGTACAATGAATGACGCATTTGTTTGCACCAAATTGTATTATGTTGTATAATGCCTAAAAAGAGGTGGAGAAGATGAATTTTAAAGAATATCTAAAGAGATACAAGGAAAAGATGGGTGTATCTAATGAATATATTGCGAGTCAATTAGGTGTGAACCGTTCTACTGTAACAAGATGGTTAAAGGGTGATACAAAGGTCACAAATCCTGAAGTGATAGAGAAACTCTCATTTATATTAGGTGTAGACGTAGAATCACTTATTAATAGTGAGGAACGTTATGAAAAGCCAGTGCTAGGTGAAGTCAAGGCAGGGTATGATTTACTCATTGATGAGAATTTTGAAGGATATGAACAGGTGACTCAGGATGATTATTATCGCGGGGATTTCTTTTTACGTGTTGTGGGAGATTCTATGTCAGGGGCACATATTCATGATGGAGATTTATTATATGTAAAAAAATGTAATGATGTACCAAGTGGGACGATTGCGGTCGTATTAATTAATCGTTGTGAAGTAACAGTCAAAAAGGTCATAAAAAAAGAAGGATTACTGATTCTAGAACCAGCGAACCCTTCTGTTGATGTACGTTATTATTCTCAGGAAGAGGTAGAAAGTCTTCCTGTAGAAATTATTGGAAAAGCATTGTATAGTCGTTCTGATTTAGTATAAGAATTCTTCAATCATTAAAGTACTCATACGCTTCTTGAGATCATCTAGTTTCACATCATCACCTAGACAAAAAGAAATATGTTTATATTCTTCAAAGAGTGTTTTTCTGCAAGTAATTTCCCTTTGTCCAATTGTAGTCTGATAAAGATGATCATGTGTTGTAATGTTCATATGATGTTGTAATTCCTTTAAAGCAGCCTGACCATTGAGTTTCATACGATGATTCTTTTCTTCTTGATCATCATTGCTTTGTGCATCAAACATATAAGCACAAATACTATAGTTCTTATGATGACATTCCTTGAATAAATCATGAATCATATAAGTGAAGTCTACAAATATTCCTCCACCTGTACCCCCTACTATACCAGAGGCAATAAGGACATTAATATGATTATCTCCAGCAATAGAGATCATCTTCTCAATGAGTGTCTTGAATTCACTTCTTATACCTTCATAGACAGATTCAGTTCTAAAAATCTTCTGTCCAAGTGTTCTATCACAATCTGTTCCACGAGGATCTAGAATAATGATTTCATCATCTGTCATATGTATATTCTTGATATGAGATGTCATATCTACGATTCTTATTTCTACTCTATCTATATCATCATAATCATGTTTTATTTTACCTTTTAAGGAATCAATGACACCGCCACCAAGTCCTCCTAATCCAACAATAATAATAGGATCTGCTTGATTCATGTTTCTACTTAGTTGTAGCCCCATAAAGTTATCCTCCATTTCATAACCACAAATAATTTAGCCTTTCCTATTCTAACATATTTTAAACACATTACAATAAAAATCAAAGGAAGCTGTAAAGCCCTTCTGGGCCTTACAGCTTCCCTTTTTTCATATAATAAGATGCTTTGATTATAAGAACACGATCTGTATAAGTATAACCATTTCTTATCATATGAGCATTGGAGAATTTCTTTCGGCAATTTTTATGCTGGTCAGCTTCCCCTTCATAACCAGCATTCTTTTTCTCTTGAGTCATATAAACCGCTTCCCCTCTTTCAATGCCATATATTATTATACAGTAATAATTATTTATTACAATACATATTCATAACATATTCACATAATAATAACATAATATTAAAAAGAATAGGCTATTTGCCTATTCTTCTACAAAATTGAATTTGTCTTTGTTTCTTTCTTTGAATACTTCAAAGAGAATATTTGTTTGATCAGGTGTAACACCTAATAAGCCATCTACACCCTCTTCTTTAGTAGGTACGACTTCAAAGATAGAAACCTGTGTTGTTGATTCGTTATGTGGCATAAGAACAACATATGTGCGCTCATCATAAGTGAATTGATCTAACATCTTGAACTCAACATCATTTCCTGATGCATCTTTTAATGTAATAATGTTTTTCATTGTGTTTACCTCGCGTATCCATTATGCCATAAGTATGTGTCTTACGACAATCATTTTTAACTGATCTGCCATTTTACATGAGAACCATGATCATCCTTGGATACAACTAATTGATCTTCTATTTCCTGTTTTAATTCTGATACATGGGAGATAATACCAATAAGTTTAGACCCTTCTGACATATCCATAAGTACTTTAACGGCTTCATCTCTTGAATGATCATCTAAAGAGCCAAATCCTTCATCAATAAACATAATATCTAGATCAATACCTGATGCACTTTCTTTAATCTCATCTGCCATACCTAGGGCTAAAGAGAGTGCAGCCATGAATGACTCTCCACCTGATAATGTATTGATTTCTCTTTCAGAGTCAGTCACAAAAGAATAAACCATTAAATCTAAGCCTTTATTCTTACCTTCTCCTGCCTGTTCAATATTTTTAAGATGTAACTCATACTGACCTGCAGACATATCATAGAAACGGTTATTGGCCTCTATTAAGATACGTTCTAGGTATGTTCTTTGAACATATGTTTCTAAGTCCATTCTAGAGCCTGATACATTACCAGATAATTGGTTGTATAGAGTAGTTAATTGGTGGTTCTTATGAATCATTTCTTTTGCATGAGAAACAATCTTATCTAAGCTCTTTAATGATTCATTGTTGTTTAAATAAGTAAGTTCTAATGATTGTACTTGAGTTAATTGTTTTGAATATGTCTCTAATATATCTTGATAATCTTTTTCTAGTACATCTAGTTCAGGAAGAGGTTGTCCATTGATACGTTTCTCTATTGTATCAATTTTAGAAGAGACACTGGCATGATTCTTAGAATAATCCATATAAGCTTGATTGAAACGCTTTATATCTTCTTTTTGATACTTAGAAGTAAGATCCTGCCAAGAATCACATTTGTATTCTTCTACTTGGCTTGTATAAATCTTATAAGACTCATCCCTGCTTCTTTCTAATTGAGGAAGAGATTCTTTATAGGATGTAATAAGTGTTTGACACTTATTATAAATATCTGTAGATATATTTAATTTTTCTTTGAAGTTCTTATAAGCTGCCTCTTCTTCCTGTTTGTTCTTATTAAGTAGACTTATCGCATTTTGTGCTTCTTCTAATGAAGCATAGCTTAACTGGCACTTTAATTGTGTCAATGTAGAATTTAAAGAAGCAAGCTTAACTTCATATTGATGAATATCATCAGTAAGTGATTTGATATTCTCTTCATATTGGTTTAACTGTGTTTCAATTGTTTCTAGTTCTTTTGTGAGTACTTGATAACGACTCTTTCTCACATTGAGTTCTTCTGCAAGACGACTCAAAGTTTGTTTTTCATTTAGAAGTGTTTCTTTAATAGAATTAAGAGTAGATTCACTAGAGAGTGTGTCACTTAGAATCTTTAAATCATTCTTGTGTTTCTCTTTTAATTCATTTAAAGAATCATTTAAAGATGAGGCTTTTGCGCTTTCTGTTTCTAGTAAGACAAATGCCTTGTCTTTTTCTATTCTCATTTTTTCTAGTTCTTCTTTAGTGGCCACTTCTCCATCTTTTAAAGATGCAGGAAGTGGATGGTGGATGGAACCACAAACAGGACATGGAGTACCAACTTCAAGTGTTCTTGCAAGTAAACCTGCCTGTGCATCTAGGAAGAGCTTATTAGCTTCTTCATAGATGCTATTCTTCTGATTATAATAAGTACTTAATCTTGTATATTCATTTTGTGTTGCGATGAGTTCTTTTTCTTTTTTAGAAATAGATTGAAAGTCTTTAACGAGGTTGTTGTAAGAATCAAGCTTAGTCTTGAATTCCTTATGTTTTGATTCTAGAATAACCTGTTCTTTTTCTACATCCTTGAGTGTTTCTAGTTCTGCTTCACCTTTTTCCTGTTTTAATAATAAAGATTCTTTGTTTTTATTGAGTAATGTAAGCTGTTTAGTAGAATTATCAATAGATTTATTAATATTAGATATGCTATTTTCTATTTTGCTTAATTGTTTTCTATTTTCTAAATCTTTTGTCGCTTTATCATATTCTTGTGTATATAAACGAACTGATTGTTCGTATTTTATATCTACAGTTTTCTCTTCTTCTTTTAAGTTTTCATACTGAATACGTAGTTCTGGCTCTCTTTTGAGTTCATTTTCTAGCTTGTTTTGCGTATCTGTATATTGTTTTTGATCTTTTGTATAAGAGTTATGTGCCTGCAAGATATTATAAGCATATTCAATTTTACTAGAGAGCTTATAGTTATTTTCTATCTCCTCTTTTTGATTATTTAAGTTAACGAGCTGCTGCTTTGCCTCTTTTAGAACTTGATAATCATTAAGAAGTTGTTTTGCTTGATCTAGATTTGTTTTCTTTTCTTCTTTTAATGCATTAGTCTTACTTAATGCATCTTTATCCTTATTAAGAGTCTCTTCTAATACCTGACAATAGGATTCTAACTCATCTACTAATTCATTGAGATAAGAGATTTCCCCTCTTTGAATCGCTTCAATAAGGAAGACAAGATTTTCATGTTCTTCACTTATATGAATATGCCCTACTTCACTCATACATCTTGTTTTGATATCACTAATACTCTTTTCTGTTTCTTTTCTTCTATTGTTGAGTTCTTCTACAATATCATTATAGATTTCTGTATGGAAAAGCTTTCTAAAGATTTCTTTCTTCTCATTAGATGATTTACGTAATACATCCATGAATTCACCTTGCGCAATCATTGCGACCTGCATGAACTGTTCTTTAGTGAGATGAATGATATCTATGATCTTCTTATTAGCTTCTTTTTGAGGATACTCAGACCCATCTGGCATCATTAATGCGATACTACCTGATTCCGCTTTTTCTTTTCTTAAACCTTTTTTAGCGCCTGCTTTATAGTATGTATAATGCTGGGGAATACGATGAATAGTATAGATTTTTTCATCATCACCATAGCCTTGTGAGAAGGTCAATTCTACGTAAGGTTTAACATCTAATGAAGCAAATTGGCTTTGTAAGAGTGTGCCTGTTTTCTTATTTAGAGTAGAACTGCTTTCTCCATATAATGCGAATACAATCGCATCAAAGATAGTTGTTTTACCTGCGCCTGTATCTCCAGTAATTAAAAACAAATTCTGATTTGGTTCTCTAAAATCAATGACTGTTTTAGATGCATAGGAACCAAAGGCTTCCATTACGAGTTTAATAGGTTTCATATTATACCCCCTTCACATGGTTGATGATATCTTGTAATAAATCTTTTTCTTCTTCATCAACGCCATTTAAGAAATCAGTACATAAAGAGAATGGATCCATTTTAACATCCTTCTTTACAACTGCCTGATAGTTATTCTTTCTTATGTTTTCTCTTCTTATTTCTAGTAATCTAGGAAAAGCATTTTTTAGTTTTTCCTGCATTTCAAAGATATTGAGATCCTGTTTATCAGTAAGTACAACTCTCACAAAATCATCACAGGATTGATTTAATACATCTTTAAGTTCTCCTTCTATGATTCTTAGATTATGAAGTGGTTTTAAAGGAAGTACCTGTGTTTCTACAACACCTTTTTCTTTCATTTCTATTTCTATAATTCCTTTGTCCTGACCAGCTTCACTCATAGAATAAGGTAAAGGTGTACCACAATAGCGATAGACATCACTTCCTACCTTCATAGGCTTATGGATATGTCCTAGAGCGGCATAATCAAATGGGAGTAATACTTCTCCACTGACTTCATCTATGTTACCAGCAGTACGTATTTCAGAGTCAGTTCGTTCTATGTCTTCTGCTTTCTTATTAACTGGTAGATAGAACTGGTGAGAAATCAATACGTTTCTATCCTTTGTATTCATTTCTTCTCTTTCTATCAGTTTCTTAATTGTTTCACTATAAGAGTAGTTTCTTCCATCGTTAGTTCCAATAATGTTTTTGACCATGGAAGGTTTCACAAAAGGAAGAAGGTAGAAATGAACAGGTCCATAATTGTCATTTAAAGTAATTCTTTCAATAAAGTCTTCTTCTTTTTCAGGAGGGTTACCTACCATATAGAGGTTCTGTTTAAGTAGTACCTGTCTAAAACAATCTATTCTAGGTGCACTATCATGATTACCAGAAATCATCATAATAGTAGATTGGGGTACTGCTTCCTTTAAAGATGTCACAAAAGAGTCAAATAGACTCACTGCTTCAGCACTAGGAACAGCTTTATCATATATATCACCTGCAATCATAATAGCGTCAGGTTGTTTTTCTTTTGCGTATTGTACAATTCTATTAAGTATATATTGTTGGTCTTCTGTTAAGTCTCTATTCATTAGCTTTAAGCCAATATGGAGATCAGATAAATGAAATAGTTTCATTATTATTTGTCCTTTCTGTGTCAAGATAAGTTTATTATACACCATCTCTATATTCTATGTCTGAAATTCATGCTTGATAATGCCTTTAAATAGGTGTCATTAAAAATTATTTAAAAGTAATTTATGCTAGTCTAAAAAAAGAAACAGCAACCCGCTGTTTCTCTCTCATTAGATTCCAAACTCTCTTGCAAGTTCTTCATCTACTTCATCTGCAGTAAATGTTTTACCTTCTTTGATAGATTCAATACCTTTTCTTAATTCTTTGTCTAGTTCTTCTTGTGTCATACCACCAATTGCGGTTGGTTCTGTATATGTCATATCTATCACCTCTTTAGTCTAAAGTAAGCATTATCAACATGTATTACAAGACAAAAAGATAAAAGAATATACTTTCTATACTGTAAACAATAATACTACAAAACCCATAAGTACAAACAATACAGGTAGAATAATCGCAATGAATCTATTAGATGCTTTCTTATACCAATAAGGAATTAACGATAATCCAAATAGAATTATACTAGCTGCAAATAGATAATCACCTTCCATGATACCTACACAGCCAAATAGAGCTATACCTACACCAATAAGAGTACGAATAATATCAAATATAAGAAATACAGAACCTATTGCTTTTTTCTGTATTCTTTTTCTTTTCATCTTCTTTTCATATCTTGTGTATTCATTATCTAGAGTACTACCACATACAGGGCATTTCTTCATTCCTATTTCTACTCTACATCCACATTTAGGACAGATCATTATTTCACCTTCTCATATGCTATTCTAGGTGTACCATCTTCTACATAGATAATTCCTGTTTCTTGAAAACCATTTTTTAACAAAACCTTCTGCATAATCTTATTATCTTCATGTGTATCAGCTCGTAAGTGTGGACATTTCTCACCACAGAAGTCCACTGCTTTCTTAAAGACTTGATGCATAATACCATCACTCGCAATACGATGAATCGTACCATAAGTACTGTGATCAAGCCATGCACCTTCTATTTTATTATATGTAGGATCTTCTCCAAGAATAAACGCAAATACACTATGTATAATAGATTCTTCTTCCATTACAAAGAGTTGATGTTTATGAATATCTTCTTCTAATGTTTTTAAATCAGGATAACTGCTGTTCCACTGATGTGGGTTTCCTGTTTTTCTCATAAATGCTTTCGCAATGTCATATATTTCTAATAGTCTTTCTATGTCTTCTATTCTTGCTTCTCTAATAATCATGATTCATCCTCCCTACCACAATTTAATCAAACAGAGTTAATCTCTGTCAATATGTAAAACAGGAGAAGCACCTATTAACCTTTAGATGTATCACTTAATACCAACCTATTTCATTATAATACTCCCCCAAAACTTAATAAATTGTGTTTATTCTTTTTGTAATATACTAATCCCACTATATCCGCAAGTGCCCAGCCTATTGGAACTGACCACCATATACCTGTTACTCCAAGTGTTGGTATAGAAGATAAGATATAAGCTAAAGCGACTCTTGTGCCAAGTGAGAAGACTGTAAGAACAACACTCATACCTGGTCTTCCTAAGGCACGATATAAACCATATAACAAGAATAAACAGCCTATACCCATATAGAATGCACCTTCTATTCTTAAGTAGCGTACACCTTCTAAGATGATACTTGTTTCATTTGCATCTACAAAGATCATCATTAAAGATCTGGCAAATATATAAACTAGAATAGAAATGATTATACAGAATATTGAAGAGATACGAACAGCTTCTTTGAGTCCTTTTTGTATTCTTTCTTTTTCTTTGGCTCCATAGTTTTGAGCAATGAATGTAGAAAAAGCATTTCCAAAGTCCTGTACTGGCATATAGGCAAAAGCATCTATTTTTACTGCAGCTGCAAATGCAGCCATAACAACTGTACCAAAGCTATTAACTAACCCTTGTACCATCAGTATTCCTAGATTCATGACTGATTGCTGGATACAGGTAAGAAGTGAAAAGGAGATGATCTGTTTAATTCTTTCTCTTTTTAAGTAACTGATTTTAAATATTACAAGTACTTCTTTATATTTAAGTAGTGTATAAAGCATGATGCCTATACCTGATACATATTGAGAAAGTACTGTGGCAAGGGCTGCACCCCCTACTCCCATCTTTAATACAAGTACAAAATAGAGATCTAGAATAATATTCAAGATAGAAGAGATGGCAAGAAAGATGAGTGGAATGACTGAATTACCTATAGATCTTAAATAAGCCGAAAAGAAGTTATATAAGAATATCGCAATGATTCCCATAAAAATATATAAGAGATAACATCTCATATCACCCCATACTTCATGAGGCACTCTTAAGAAGAGTTTAAGTACATCTAGATATATATAAGCAATGATATTAAGTAATATGGATATGAAGGCGATAAAGAAGAAGGAAGCACATAGATCCTGTTTTAGTCCTCTTTTATCTCTTTGTCCAAATCTAATAGAAAAGAGTGCACCACTACCCATACATAAGCCTAATATGATAGATGTAATAAAGGTCATAAGAGTAAAAGAAGAACCGACTGCAGCTAAAGCTGTTTTTCCTAAGAACTGTCCTACTATTAAAGTATCCGCAATGTTGTAACATTGTTGTAAGAGGTCTCCTAGTATCATAGGTATCGCAAACAACAGCATTGATTTCACAACAGGTCCTTTTGTAAGATCTTTATTCATTATATGCCTCCTTTTCGTAACTTCACACTTACGTTATGCAACTATTATAGTATAATGGTTTGCTTATATCAACTTGTGATTTGCTTATTGTAATGATAAGATGAAATAGATAGGAGTGATATGTATGTACTTAAATGGTTTAGATGAGTTAGATCAGAAGATTATACAGTTATTAGTAAAGAATGCCCGTATGTCTTATTCTGATATAGGAGAAAAGATTGGAATTTCTAGAGTAGCTGTTAAAGCACGTATTCAGGCTTTAGAGAATAAAGGGATTATTGAAGAATATACAACGATTATTAATCCACAAAAAATAAGTGGTGCTGTATCCTGTTATTTTGAGATTGAAACAAAACCAGATTATTTTAAAGAAGTAACAGATATATTAAATAAGAGTAGTATAGTGACTCAGATTTATAGAGTAACTGGTAGAGATAAACTACATGTACATGCAGTGGCATCTTCTAATGAAGAGATGGAACATTTTCTTCATGATGTGATAGATACACTTCCTGGTGTGTTAAGCTGCAGCTGTAATACGATATTATCACGTGTAAAAGATATAAAAGGATTAAGACTATAATGGTCGGTACAAAAGCGTACCGACCTTTTAGATTGAGTTGGCCATTTCATAGGCTTGTTTATATATTTCCTGGTCCTTTACTAGACCTGCATCCATGACATTTGTAGCATAAAGTCTACCCTTTATTTCATATTCTTCTAGATGTTCTACAAAACCATCTAGGTCTCCTAATGCTCTTTCTACAATATCTTCACCTAATCCTGCAGAGATGATGTAATAGACATCCTTTTTACCTAGATGCTGCCAGATAGGATAAGTACGATCTATGAATGTTTTCATTTGTGCACTGATTCCATAGAAGTATACTGGTGTTGCAAGTACTAATACATCTGCTTTTTGGTAAAGATTTAATATGTTTGCCATATCATCCCTAAGAATACAAGTGCCACCATTTCTCATACAACCATCACATGCTCTACAAAAACCGATATTTTGATCCATGATACGTATCATGTCTACATGATGGCCTTTATCTTCTGCACCCTTCTTGAATTGATTACATAGTAGTTGTGAGTTTCCATTTCTTCTAGGTGAACTAGATATGATTAATATGTTTTTCATTGTTTGTCATTCCCTTCATTTCTCTTATTTTACTTATATTAATAATGTTTTCAATCTTCGTTCATATTGTGAAAATATATGAAAAAGCATATACTATCACTAGAAAGGGGTTGAACCTATGTATACAAATTTAACAATTAGTATGGACAGTGATTTAAAAGAAAAGGCAGATGTATTATTTAGTGAACTAGGTATGGATCTTAGTACCGCATTTAATCTTTTTGTGAAGGAATCATTGCGAGTGGGTGGTATTCCTTTTGAATTAACACCAAATAAAGAAACTATAGAAGCAATGGAAGAAGCAAAAAGAATGACTTATAATTCTTCTGTTAAGGGTTACGATAATTTAGATAAGTTGTTTGAGGAACTCAAAAGCTAGGCACTGTACAGCTGTACAGTGTTTTTTTTGCATCAAAAAACACCTCTTATTAGAGATGTTCACAACTGCATTAGGACGAATACAATTATACTTATAACTATTACAACACTACCCATAATGATAAACATCTTAGATGCAAAACTATTATAAATAGGTCTATCTACATAGCAGATCTTAGGGTTATCTAGATTATAGTAAACAATCATTTTACTATTGATAGGCCATAGTTTTTCTGCCATCTGACGGACATTTACAATGGCTCCCGATTTTATATGTAGGTATCCTTTTTCATCCTCATAAGCATTAGATTTAACTGGTAGTGGTATTCCTGATGCTTTGATAGACTTGATGCCTTTATACTTCTTTTTAGTGTTATAAGTTATACCATCTACTACATATTCTACTATTGGATACATGCGTGATTCTCCCGGGAAACTATAGCTAATTACTTTTCCTTCTACACTTTTTGTGCATTGTTTGTTATGTTTATTAGAAATCATATTCATAAGTATTCCAGATATAATTAATATCAAACCTATTCCACCGTCTACTAGTAATTGTACCATTGCCATTTAGATCACCCTACCCCATTATAACACATGGAAAAAGAACGTCTCAATGAAGAGACGTTCTAGTTATGGGTCTTTAATTTTTGTGGGGGTCAGACCTTCGCTCTAAATATTTGGGGGTCTTGGAA
>NZ_QTUM01000027.1:1137-30094 GCF_003435615.1 Catenibacterium sp. AM22-6LB | reverse complement strand
GCATGCCCCTTTATCCCAATTCCTTAATTCCAGTTTCATTTTACAATTGAGGTAAAATATTTCTACTCGAATAGTTGAAATTATCATTGACTATATTAGATATGAAAATTATAATATACCGATCCTGTTTAGAGTACAAAGGAGGAATTTATATGGAAAATAATGCTACATCAGGAAACTTACTTAAACATATTGCATTTTTTGCGATACCTTATCTGTTATCTTATTTCTTACAGACACTCTATGGTATGGCTGATCTATTTATAGTGGGGCAATTTAATGCGGTAGATGGAATTACAGCTGTTTCTAATGGGAGTCAGGTCATGCATATGTTGACAGCGATTCTTGTCGGACTGGCTATGGGGGTTACTGTTTCTATTAGTCATGCGGTAGGGGCAAAGAAACATAAACTCGTAGAAAAAACAATAGGTAATACGATTACACTCTTTGCATGTATTTCTATTGTTTCTACTATTCTATTGCTTATTTTTGTTAAACCACTTGTTGTGTTACTCAATGTCCCACAAGAAGCAATGACTGGAACTGTACAGTATCTTGTCATCTGCTTTATAGGGATTCCTTTCATTACTGCTTATAACATCATCAGTTCTATATACAGAGGTTTAGGGGATTCTAAAAGCCCAATGTATATTATTGCGATTGCTTGTTTATTAAATATTGTCTTAGACTATCTCTTTATTGGATTATTTCATATGGGACCAATAGGGGCAGCACTTGGAACCACTGTATCACAAAGCGTGAGTGTTATTATCGCACTCATCTCAATGAGATATCGTACCTCTGATATTCATATCAAAAAAGAAGACCTTCATCTTCAACCTCAGGTATTTAGACAGATTTTAAAAGTAGGCTTTCCTGTCGCAATTCAGGATGGATGTATTCAGATTGGTTTTATCATCATTACTATTATTGCGAATAGTCGTGGCTTAAATGATGCCGCTGCAGTAGGTATCGTAGAAAAAATGATCACTGCCATCTTTATTATCCCTTCTACAATGCTTGCGACTGTATCAGCTTTGTCTGCACAAAATATCGGTGCCAAAGACTACGGGCGTGCCCGTACTGTATTAAAATATGCAGTTATAATTGCTACTCTCTATGGAATCATTGTTGCCTTGATTGTAGAATGTGCTGCACCTACACTTCTTGGCTTATTCACTAAAGATACAACGGTAATCTTACTAGGTGCACAATATATCAGTTCTTATATTATTGATACAATATTTGCAGGGGTTCACTTTAGCTTTAGTGGTTACTTTGCGGCTGATGGTAAGAGCTATATTGGTTTTATTCACAATATCATCTCTCTTTCATTAGTCAGAGTACCAGGTTCTTATATTGCTTCTATTTTGTATCCTCATAACTTGTTTCCAATGGGACTTGCCGCTCCTTTAGGATCATTATTATCAGTGATTATTTGTTTAATCGCATATCGTATATTGAAGAAGAAAGATGAATTAAGTGTGCTATAATTGATTCTAAGAGAGGTACATTTATGGATAAGATAAGATGGAATCAATTGTTCACTCCAAGAACATTAAAGAGAGGATATGAACTCTACCAAAGAGGTGCAGTAGAAGACATTCAACATAATGAATATGCAATCAAAGGAAGCATATTTGATGATGAAGACTATTACTCTATTGTTTATTTGCGTGATGGAATGATAGAAGATATGGATTGCAGCTGTGAGAATGAAGATGAATATTGTGAACATATTGCAGCACTTCTTTATGCCTATGATCCTAAACAAATATATCAATTCCATGATTTTCAAGAAGTCAATACTGATGAAAAGTACAAGTCTGTAATCAGAGATATTATTACAGAGAGTCGAAGCTATAAACAGATGATCAATAAACTCATTTCCTATAAACGTTCAATTCTTCCTACAATAACAGAAGACTCTCTTGCATCACTTAATTTGGTGATTGAAACATTCTATCTCATTTCATCTATTCCTGAAGAAAAAGACGATATTTTAGAAGAACTTAAGAATGATTTAAAAATAATCGTTTCCTGCAGTCATAATAAGAAGACTTTATTAGATGTATTTGAAAGAGAGTACCATTTCCATAAGTATGAGAAAGAAGATGAAGAGTATCTTACTGAAGTCTTTCTAGAATGTTTTAATGAAACAGAATTATATGAAGACAAGTATCGTATTGTGAATCATATGATTCTAGGCAGTGATGCTTTGAAAGATAACTGGGTTGGACGTATGCAATACTCTCGCTGGATAAGCATTGGATTAAAGATGATGCAGGAAGCGCATATGTCCTATCAGGACATTCTTCATTTCCTTGATACATATCATAATTATGCACCTGTATTTATTCGATATGCGAATGCTTGTTTAGAAAATAGAAATAATAATAAAGCTCTTGAAGTCGTTGAACTTGGATTAAAGTATCATCAAGAAGATGAAGATTTACTTAAGATGAAAAAGGAGATTGCACCTTGTTTAAATCTTAATATGATAGATTGGGCAGACCAGTTTACAGATGTCATCTTAAAACGTGGTTATGATTACTTTTATAAAAAGAAGATCAAGAAGCTCTATCAGGAGCCTTATGGTATTGCGGCTGTAGTAGAAGGGTCAGATGATTATCATGTTACTATAGATTTAAAGGATAAACAGGTCACTGGCATGTATTGTGACTGTCCATATGCCAATAAAGGACATCATTGTAAGCATATGGCAGCTGTATTACTTGCATGTAGTGATTATGAAAATTATGATGATATCAAAGAAAAACTAGATATCAAGTTTATAAAAGAACTTAAAGAACATATTCATACACTTCCAAGAGATCAATTAGAACAGCTTCTGTTTGATGAAATGAGATTCAATGAGTCTTTACAGCAACGCTTTAATGATCTTATTGAAACAACTACAATTCAAGATAAATACTTAGACTATCTAGTAGAACTGATAGATGATAATGAAGATCATATACCAACGCTTTTAAAGAAGTTAAAAAAGTATCTTCGTATCTCTTTAAGTAAACTTATATCAAAACGTGATTATCAGACAGCACATGCGCTTATTGCCTGCGCATTTTGTAAAGTCACATGCTTAGACCCAAAGAAAGAAGTCTATGATTTTCTTAAAGATATTCATGTGTATTTGAGACAACTTATAAAAATCTATCCTTCTAGTGAAGATGCCTTTTATGCAGTGAAGGAACTTTACAGTGACTGCTGCATGCCATTTTATGAAGGTGTGATTGATCCAGTACTATTAAATGATTTTGATAGTAAGCAGTTCTATGATTTGAAGTTCAATCTTATTCATCAGAAGATTCTCTATTCATCTCTTTATGATGACAGAGAACTCCAAAAGCTGATTTATGAACGCTGGACAAAATATGGTTTGGATTTACTTATAGAATCAGGTAAAGAAGAATCAGTGATTCTTGATTATTTAAGTCAGTATGCAGATAGTGAAGCAGTACAAGTCAATTATGTTGATTACTATGTGAGAAAAGGTGACTATCAGAAAGCACTGGATATTCTAGATGAGCATACAGGTCAGGCTTATGAAGTAAAAAGACAAGAAGTTATAGAAGCAATGAATTATCATAAGGAAGTATCTTAAGAAACCTATTCACAGGTTTCTTTTTTTGCGATTTATTAAAAAGCATAGATTGTATTTACAGATAGCTTTATAATTAATAAAGATATATCGATAGAAAGGGGAGGTACAATCTAATATGAAGAAATATATCAAATCAAATCTCTTTTATTTTTCTATTTGCATTGTTTTGTTTTCAACAGCAGGTCTTATGTCTGTCTTTTTAGCTAATATTCTCAAAAGAATGATTGATACCTCAACCGCAAAAAATATTACACAGTTTTACCATGTGATGATTCTTACTATCTTCTTTATCATCATTAATTTTACTCTTCATATACTAAGAGGTTTCTTTAAAGCAAAATTTCTCAAGAAAGTCATGTTGTCTTTGAAACATGATTTATTTAAAGGCATATTCTCAAAGAGTATCAAAGACTTCAATAGGGAAAACACTTCAGTCTATACGAGCATATTTAATAATGATTTAAAGATACTTGAAAAGAATTATTTTGATAACCTTCTCACAATCATCTCTGACTTATCTCAATTCTTCATTTGTTTAGTTGCAGTCATCTCATTCCAATTTGAACTTGCTGTCATAATCATATTAATTAATGTGATTGCGATATTTGTACCTGTATTATTAGGTAAAATATTATCCCATAAGCAGATAGATTCTATTAATAAATTCAGTGATTTGAATGTGAAGATTAAGGATTTCTTCAATTCTTTTGAAATCATAAAATGTTTCCAGGTGACTCATAAAGTAATAGATAACTTTGATCATGCAGATAATATATATGAAGAAAGTATGGAAAACTTTAGATATTGTGAAGGAATCATAGCTGGTTTTTCAACTTTATCATCACTTGGTGTAAGTGTTATGACAACACTTATATCACTCTATTTTGTCATCAAGAATCAAATTACTATTGGTGAAATGATGGCAATCACACAACTTGTAAATAATATTGCGAATCCTTTAGGACGATTATCTAGTGAACTTCCATTATTAAAGAGCACAAAACCTATTGAACTTAAATTAAAAGAATATATGGATATTAAAATGGTTCAAACTGGAATTAAAATAAATGGTCTAAATCAAATCACTATGGATCATATATCATTTGGTTATACTGAAAACAAAGAGATCATTCATGATTTTAGCTATGAATTTCTTAAAAATAAGAAGTATGCGATTGTCGGTAATAGTGGATGTGGGAAGTCCACTATCGTTAAGCTTCTTTTAAATTACTATGATAACTACAAAGGAAATATCTTTATCAATGATGTAAATCTCAATGAAATTGATATGAGTAGTGTTTACTCTCATTTATCCATGGTTCATCAAAATGCACCTATTCTCAATGATACACTAAGAAACAATATTACTTATTATAATGATTATTCAATAGAACAGGTTAATCAAATCGTACATGAGGCAGGATTAGATCATTTTGTAGAATCATTACCTGATGGATTAGATACTGTCATCAATGAAAATGGGAATAATATCTCTGGAGGAGAAAAACAGAGAATCAGTATTGCAAGAACTTTATTAAAGAATGCAGATTTATTGATCTATGATGAACCCACATCTAACTTAGATCATGTAACCGCAAAAGAAGTAGAAAAGAATTTGTTGAATAGGAATAATACATGTATCATGATTACTCATAGATTAGAAGATAATCTATTAGAGAGATTCGATGAAATACTCGTACTAGATCATGGAACTATTGTAGAATCAGGTACTTTTAAAGTTCTTCTAGATAGAAAAGGAGTATTCTACTCTTTGTATAAAGGATGAAAAGTAGGAGATATTCTTGTAATGTCTCCTATTTTTTTATCTGAAGACAAAAATATAGTATCATTTATTGACTTCTGATATTATAATAGTTCATAAATGAACTATCTAAATATGAAAGAAGGTAAGAGCATGTATTTTAATATAGAGTTTCCAAATAAAATGGCTCATGCATACAGTGTTATGTGTAAACCACTGTGTCAAGAAATGAAATTACCACAAACAGCTTTTGATATACTGATGTTTTTATCGAATAATCCTCAATATAAGACAGCAAGAGATATTGTAGAAGTAAGAAAAATTAAAGCCAATCTTGTTTCTATAAATGTAGATAAGCTTGTAAAAGAAGGGTGTCTAGAAAGAAAAGAAGTAGCAGGAGATCGCCGTAAGACAGAACTTATATGTACTTCTAAGGCAGATTCTATTATAGAAAAAGGACGCTTAGTTCAGAAAGATTTTAAAGACACATTATTTAATAACATGGATGATTCCATGAAAGAAATATTATTTAAAGGTATGGAAATCATGGAAGATAATCTTGATAGGATATTGGAGGATCAATAATATGACAGTGTTAATGACTATTCTTGTTACATTTTTTGCGGGTATGGGTGCTGGTCTAGGTACTGGTTTTGCAGGTATGAGTGCTGCGGCTGTTATCAGTCCAATGTTGATTACTTTCTTAGGGATGGATCCTTATATGGCTGTGGGGATTGCTTTATCTTCAGATGTACTTGCAAGTGCAGTTTCTTCTTATGAATATGGTAAAAACAAGAATCTAGATATTAGAAATGGTTTAATCATGATGGTTTCTGTATTATGTTTTACAATAGTAGGAAGCTATATCTCTAGTTTAGTACCAGCAGCCACTATGGGTAATTTCTCAGTCTTTATGACAATGCTTCTTGGAATAAAGTTTATCCTTAGACCAGTTATGACAACAAAAGAATCTATGGAAGCAGTCTCTCCTCAAAAAAGAGCCATTCAGTCAGTAATCTGTGGTGTTATTATTGGCTTTATCTGTGGTTTCATTGGTGCAGGTGGAGGTATGATGATGCTTCTTATTCTCACTTCTGTATTAGGTTATGAACTTAAGACAGCAGTAGGAACAAGTGTCTTTATCATGACATTCACTGCTTTAACAGGAGCTGTATCTCATTTTGCGATTGGTGGGACACCTGATTGGGGTGTATGGATTCTATGTGTTATCTTTACATTCATCTGGGCAAGAATTGCAGCACGCTTTGCGAATAAAGCGACTCCAGAAACATTAAATAGAGTGACAGGTATTATTCTAGTTATATTAGGTATTGTGGTACTTGCATTCTCAATGGTGAAATAAAAAAAGTCTTCTTTACATTTGATGTAAAGAAGATTTTTTAATTACTTAGAAATAATTTCTACACCATCTTCTGTGACGAGAAGAGTATGTTCCCATTGTGCTGATAGTTTTCCATCATCTGTATAAACAGTCCAGTCATTATCAGTACCTAGATGGATATGACGTGTTCCCTGGTTAATCATTGGTTCAATCGTAAATACCATTCCAGGAACTATTAATACAGTCTTTTCTTTTGGTGTATAATGATATACATAAGGATCCTCATGCATGGCTTTTCCAATACCATGACCACAGAATTCTTCGACAACACTATATCCATTAGCATGGGCATGCTTTTCAATTGCTGTACCGATATCAGCAATAGTACTTTCCCAAGGCTTCACAGCCTTCATACCTTCTTCAAGACATTCTTTAGTTACTTTTACTAGACGCTGTGCTTCTTCTGATACATGACCTAGCATAAACATTCTTGAAGCATCTGCATAATAGCCATTTACTCCAGTTGTAGCATCTACATTAATGATATCTCCATCCTGAATTACATAATCTCCAGGAATACCATGACATACTTCATCATTGACAGAAGTACAGATACTCTTAGGATACCCTTCATAGTTTAAATCTGCAGAATAACCACCATGACTTGAAGTATAAGCCACAGCCATATCATCAATATCCTGTGTTGTCATACCAATCTGAATATGTTCTTCAATATAGTCTAATAATCCATTATTGACAACAGCTGCTCTTTTAATAGCTTCAATCTGTTTCTCATTCTTAATCATTTTATGATTAGGAATAAGATAACCATGTTTTTTATATTGTTTAAGCTTTTTATCAAAAGCTTCATGACAATCATGATAGTCTAACTGACTACCACACCAGCATTTTCTTTTCATTGCGTTACCTTCTTTCTTTACAAAGTATACACCATTTTTTTAAAAATTACATTGAAAGTTAGTTATATATAACAAGGAGTACACAAATGATTTATTATTTTACAGGAACAGGCAATAGTCGATATATTGCAAGAGAACTACATCAACAATTAAATGAAGATTATATAAGTATGAATACACTTATTAGAAATAATGATCATAGCTTACAGAATATCCAAGGAACATTGGTATTTGTCGTACCTACTTATGCATGGAGAATACCTCGTATTGTCGAAGAATGGATTCGTTTGACAGCTTTTAAGGATGTTGAAGAAGTCTATTTTGTGATGGATTGTGGGGGAAATATAGGCAATGCAGGTCATTATAATAGAAAACTATGTGAGAAGAAGGGGTTCAACTACAAAGGTACAATGGAAATCATTATGCCAGAAAACTATCTCGCAATGTTTGATACACCAGAAGATGATGAAGCCAAAAAGATTATTAAACAGGCAGATCCTGTAATTAAACAAGCAGTTTCCTGTATCCATCAGCATTTACCTTTTCCTAGTATGTCATTACAATTGAAAGACAAGTTCCAATCTTCTATTGTGAATACAGTTTTCTATCCACTTTTTGTGAAAGCAGCTGCTTTCTATAGTACGGATGAATGTATTGGATGTGGATTATGTGAGAAATTATGTCCGTTAAAAAATATACAAATAAAAGATCATCGTCCTGTATGGGTTAAGGAATGTACACATTGTATGGCATGTATTGCGAAATGTCCTAAAAAGGCGATAGAATATGGGAAGAAAAGCAAGGGAAAGAATAGATATTATATTGACTAGGTACAACTTGATAGTTTATCGCTTATTCAACTAGATAGTTATGTTATAATAGTAGAAAAGAAAGGAGTGTCCATATGAGAAAAGCTATACCTTTAGGAGTAGTAGATTATGAAACCTTAAAGAATCAGAATTATTTTTTTATCGATAAAAGTATGATGATTTATGATTTTTTAATGAGAAAAAGTACTGTCACTCTTATTACTCGACCTAGAAGGTTTGGAAAAACAATCAATATGTCAATGATGTCTTCATTTTTTGATATTACTAAAGATTCTAAAGAAATATTCAAAGATACAAAAATTGTTGAAACAGAGTATATATCAGAAATGAATCAATATCCTACAATCTTCATTTCGTTTGCGAATGCAAAAAATGATAAATGGAATGTTGTAAAGGAAATTAAATTACAACTGCGTAAAGAATATGATCGATATGCTCATGTATTTGAACAAAAAATGACTGTATTTGAACAAAATGAATATGAATCTCTTGTACAAGGCTTAATGACAAAAAATGATGGGATTCTAGATAATATTATCGATGCACTTTCTTTTTTGATGGAACGATTAGAGAAATACTACCACAAAAAAGTAATGGTATTCATAGATGAATATGACACACCTTTTATTGAAGCTCATGTTGGAGGATATTATGAAGAGTTGCGAGGAGGATTATCTTCTCTGCTTCATAATGCATTAAAGACATCTACGAGTCTACATTATGCAATGATGACTGGTATTCAAAGAGTTGCGAAAGAGAACATCTTCAGCGATTTGAACAATCTGGTTGTATGTACTGTAAAAGATCCAGAATATTCTCAATACTTTGGCTTTACAGAAGAAGAAACGAAGCAAACATTAGAATATTATGATTTATCACTCAATGATGAAGTGAAATCTATGTATGATGGATATCATTTTGGAGAACATGATATCTATAATCCATGGTCTATCTTGAATTATGCTTCTAGAAAAGTATTAGAGCCTTATTGGGTGAATACGAGCAGTAATACAATGATTAAAAAAGCAATATCAAGCAGTGATGAAGCTTTTGAGAGAGGATATGAGGAGCTTATTCGAAATGGTAAACTCGAAACCACTGTAAAAATGGATACGAGCTTTTTTGAAGTAAACAATACAGAAAACTTGTGGGGTCTTTTGGTTAATGCTGGATATCTAACATTACACAAAACAATATCTATTCAAGATAGCCTGTATATCATAAAAATTCCTAATCAAGAAGTTCAATTGGAATTTAGAAAGCTTACAGCCTATCACTTGAAAGCGACTGAAACAGATCTGACAGTACTATTCAATTCATTGAAATGTTGTCGAAAAGAAGATTTTGAAGACAGATATCGAAAGATTCTACTCACATTACCTTCTTATCATGATTTGAAAAATGAAAATAGTTATCATATGATGCTGCTTGGAATGTGTGCCTGGCTTTCTAATGAGTATGAAGTAATCAGTAATCGAGAAGTAGGAAAGGGAAGATGTGATATCATACTAAAATCCAAGAAAAGTCAAATATCATATATTCTAGAATTTAAATATACAAATGATAGTTCAGTTGATTTGAAACAACTTGCAAAATCAGCAATAGATCAAATTGACAGTAGAAGATATGATAGTGAATTAAGTGGAACAGTGATTCACATAGGACTAGCACATTATCAAAAAAATGTAGAAATTGAATGGCAATAAGAATATCGGATATTATTTCTGATATTCTTTTTTCTATGAAAAAGAGCTGTAACGCTCAAGAATTCGTTACAGTCTTTCACAAGTATTTTCCAATTTTACAATTCTTATTCTGCTTAATTTCTTCGACAGTTCCCGTCGCAATAATCTCTCCACCAAGTTGACCGCCCTCAGGACCCATATCAATAATGTAATCAGAATTTCTAATAACATCTAAGTCATGTTCAATCACAATAATAGTCGCTTTTTGATTAATTAATGTATCAAATACACGAAGTAGTGTTTCTACATCTAATGGATGTAATCCAATAGAAGGTTCATCAAAGATAAAGATGCTTCCATCTTGTACTTTTCCTATTTCTGATGCCAGTTTTAATCTTTGTGCTTCTCCACCAGATAAGGCAGGTGTTGCTTCACCAAGAGTCAAATAACCAATTCCTAAATCTACTAGAACCTGTAGTTTCTCTTTAATCTTCTTAATGTCTTTAAATACATCTAAAGCTTCTAATATAGTAAGAGACATCACATCCTTAATAGAATAACCATGGTACATTATAGAATCCACATCATTGCTGTAACGTGTTCCATCACAATGTTCACAAGTCATTTCTATATCTGGAAGAAACTGTATATCCATAGAAATAGTACCAGTACCTTCACATACAGGACATCTTAACTTACCTGTATTATAAGAAAAATCACCTGCACTATATTGATCACTTAATCTTCCATACAACCTTCTTAAATGATCAAATACACCAGAATAAGTTGCGACAGTACTTCTGACATTATTTCCAATAGGGGACGCATCAATCAAATCAACCTTATTGACCCATGATGCATCCAATTCTTTTACATGTTTAGGAAGTGTTTCTTGATTTAATGAAGCCTTTATAGCAGGATATAAAGATTCAAGAATCAATGTTGTCTTGCCACTTCCAGACATACCAGTAATTGTAGTAAGAACTCCTTTAGGAATAGAAATATCAAGTGGTTTGACAGTATGTATTGTATCTGTTTTAAGTCTTAAAAAGCCTTCATTAAAAATTTTTTTCTTATTTCTTACAAGAGCTTGATGTAAATCATTGAGATAAGGTCCAATGATAGAATTCTTATCCTGAATGATTTCATCAATAGTACCCTGACTAATTATAGAACCACCATTCTTACCTGCTTCAGGCCCTATTTCAATCATATAATCAGCTTCCTTAAGAATTCTTGTATCATGATCGACCAAAACAATAGAGTTCCCATCCTTGATCAACTCTTTCATAATCGCAATCAAGCCATCTACATTGGCTGGATGTAATCCAATAGAAGGTTCATCAAGAACATAAAGAACACCTGTTGTTCTATTTTTTACAGTACGTGCAAGCTGTACTCTTTGTAGTTCACCTGTTGATAGTGTAGAAGAAGCACGATCAAGAGTCAGATAACCGAGTCCTAAAGACAGCAATGCATTCGCATTAATCATGAATTCTTCAAGAATTGTAGAACCCATTTCTTTCACATCATCATTAAGGGTATTGATTACCTGTGGAAGCCATGCAGCTAAATTCTTTAAACTCATCGCACATACTTCAGTTAAAGTCTTACCACCTAGTAATGTAGAATTTGCACGTGTATTAATACGAGAGCCATGACAAGTCGGGCATGTCTCTTCCTTAAGGAATTTACTGACACGCTTCATATTCTTTTCATTCTTGACCTTCTTTAATGCGTTCAAGACAGTCGCTTTGGCACTATAGTAAGTAAAATCTAATTCTCCTGCTTCCACGCTCTCTTTATTCTTAGGACGATAGAAAATATGCTTTTTTACCATTGGTCCATCATATACAATATGCTTCTCTTCTTCTGTTAATTCTTCAAAAGGAACATCAGTACGCACACCCATCGCACGACAGACGTCTTTCATTAATGACCACATGAGTGTATTCCATGGTGCTACAGCTCCTTCATCAATAGTTAGATGAGGATCAGGAATCAAAGAATCGATATTAATTGTTTGTACAATACCAGTGCCCTGACAATCAGGACATGCGCCTTGTGAATTAAAGGCATACTCTTGAGCACTTAAGCCATTAAATCTTTCATGGCAGATTGGACACTCAATCATTTCACCTCTTGCTACATTTATACTCGCAGGTACTCTATGTCCGTTAGGACATAAATAATCTCCACAACGTGAAAATAATAAGCGAATAGAATTCAATAATTCTGTCTGTGTTCCAAAGGTAGAACGAATGCCAGGTATATTAGGTCTTTGATGTAATGCTAGAGTACTAGGAACATATTTAATAGAATCTACTTTGGCTTTTTCTCCTTGAGAGATTCGTCTTCTTGTATAAGTAGATAATGCTTCTAGATATCTTCTAGAACCTTCAGCATAGATGACTCCTAATGCTAAAGAAGACTTACCACTTCCTGATACACCAGAAATAGCTACAATCTTATTTAAAGGAATATCAACGTCAATATTCTTTAAATTATGTACCTTTGCGCCTCTTATTTCCATATGATCAATCATACAAAATCCTCCACATAATATAAAAAACTAGCTATCTCTAGCTAGTTCATCTTAATTAATGGTGCGGCCGATGAGATTTGAACTCACACAGACGTACGTCCACAAGTCCCTCAAACTTGCGTGTCTACCATTCCACCACGGCCGCAACTTTGTGCAACTAAGATTATACTTGAGTTGCACATGGAATTCAACTATTTTTTAAGAAGATTATAGAGAGACTGAGCGTAGATAGCAGCTGCAGTTAATAAATCATCTAATGAAATTAATTCATTTTCTTCATGCATATGATGGTTTTTACCAGGGAATTCACAACCAAAAGCAACACAGTTAGGCATTTCTTTTGCATAAGTTCCACCACCGATAGTCTGAGGACCATGTTCATGATCATTTGTGAACTGTACATATGATTCATGAAGCTTCTGAACTAATTCACTATTAGGATCCACATATAACGCAGGACCAATATCATGTTCTTCACTCAAGCCATACTTATTAACAGCTTCATCTACATTCTTAACAAGTTTATCATTGTCTGAGTCATGAGGAAGACGTAAATCAAGAGTTAATGAACCTTCATTATTTTCATAATTTAAGATACCAAGGTTAACAGTTAAAGCACCCATTTCACCAGTAAATGCGACATTGAACTTTTCACCTAAATAATCATTATATAAATATTCATCAACGAATTTTGCGTAGCTATTATCAGTCACACTTGCAATATAATGACATAAGTTACTTGCAGCATTATTACCTAACTGAGGCTGAGATGCATGGGCACTCTTACCTTTTAAGAATAAGTGTGTGTTACCATCTACAACTTCTAAAGAACCCTTGAAGTTATTTCCTTTTAAGAATGCATTATATGATTCTTCATAGTCAGTACCCTTTAATACAGCCTTAGCCTGATCTGGTACGATATTCACTACACGTCCTGAATGAATAGAGACTACCTTATCATCATCTGTTTTACCCTTGATGATGAAATGACAGTTACCTTTTTCACCATATACTACAGGGAAATCAGCATCTGGAGTAAATCCCATCTTTGGATATGGACGATGCTGGAAATAGTAATGCATACAGCGAGAACCATTTTCTTCATTACATCCAAAGATGATACGAACCTTCATCTTCTTTTCAAAATCAAGTTCATTCACAATCTTAGCAGCATAATAAGCAGCAATTAAAGGTCCCTTATCATCAGCAACACCACGACCATAGAGTGTATCTCCATCAAGAGTCATATCATATTCTGGATAATCCCATTCCTGACCTTCAGTAGGTACAACATCTAAGTGTCCAAGAATACCAAAACAGTCTTCTCCTTCACCAATATCAATAGAACCAGCATATCCATCACAATCATCAGTAACAAATCCATCTCTTTGACCAATAGAAAGCATTAAATCAAGCGCTTTACGGTTGTTTTCACCAAATGGCTGATTTTCTTTCGCAGTAGATTTATCAAGAGTTGAAGGGATTAGACATAAGTCCTTTAAATCTTTCAGCATTTCATCTTTATGCTTTAATACTTCTTCTTTAAAATCAATCATCTTATTCACCTCAGTGACTATTATATACAATTTCTGTAGTATTTGAAACACACATACTGCACCTTTTTGTAACGTTCGTTCAAGAGTTGTGCTAATATAGTAAAAAGGGGGCAAAATAATATGGAGAATAAGGACATACAGTTTCATATTACAGTCAAAGGTATTGTGATTTATGAAGGTAAGACATTAATCTTAAAACGTGTCAGACCTTCATCAGATGGACTTGGTTATTGGGAATTACCAGGTGGGGGATTAGAACATGGGGAAGATCCTCACCAGGCGTTAGTAAGAGAATTAAAGGAAGAAACAGGATTAGATATTGAAATCATTAAGCCAGTTTATACATTTACGGCTATTAGACCACATTATCAGACAGTGGGTATTGGTTTCTTGTGTATTCCTACAAATGATCAAGTTAAGATTTCATTTGAGCATACAGATTATAAGTTTGTGGATGAAGATGAATTAGAGAAGACACTTGACCCACATATCTTTAATGATATTAAGAAAACAATCGAAGAATATAACCAGATAAGAGAATACAATGAATTAAAAAGAGAAGCGAACTAACGCTTCTCTTATTTCATATAGATCTTTTCAACTTCACAGATATACATTGTATGGAAATCTTTATTAGAATAGTTCTTATCCACAAGTGTTTCATCTAAGAAACATTCAGGCTTGATAGTATCTTCATAGAGTTTTTTTCCCACAACGACAATGTCTGCTTCTTCAAATGTAGGAAGACCTTCAATAAATGTAGGTGTTAAATCAGTCTTCGCAATCTTATCTCCATCACGTCCAGATTCTCTACCTAATACTGTTAAATCTTTCATATGTTCTCCATTAAAGAATGAAAGAGTCATCTTATCATTAGAATCTATAAATTCCTTTGTATAACGCTGTGGTCTTACAAAACAAGTCATCACTGGCTTATTCCATAATGTACCCATCTCGCCCCATGAAATAGTCATAGTATTAAATGCGTCTTTATTACCTGCACTAAGTAGTGCCCATTCCTTATTCAATTTATTGAATATTTTTAAATCAAATGTATTTACATCTACTTCTTTAAACATAGTCATTACCTCCGTTTTTATATTATAAACTTATGCCACTATTTAATCAAATTTGTGCTTGTCAAACAATAGGTTATTTGATACACTACAACTGTATTATACGACTGACGGAAGTGGAATTAACCACATGGAGTATAATTTCTTGAAGAGCCGACCGTCTGGGCAACGTCCTGGACTTAGTAGGCTCTTTTTTTGTTTTTTTAAAAAAATGGAAGCATGCAGGTACTGGATTAGTATATAATTGTTTTGAAAGAAAATAACCTGAAAGAGAGGAAAAACAAAAAAATGTTAACAGACGTAGAAATTGCACAGAGTACAGTCATGGAGCCAATTAAAAATGTGGCTGAAAAGATTGGACTCACTGAAGATGATTTAGAATTATATGGTAAATATAAAGCAAAAATCTCTTTAGAAACTATCAAGAAAGTTGAAAATAATCCAGATGGTAAATTAATCCTTGTAACTGCAATCAACCCAACACCTGCAGGTGAAGGTAAGACAACTACAATGATTGGTTTATCACAGGCACTACATCAGTTAGGTAAGAAGTCTATAGTCGCAATGCGTGAACCAAGTTTAGGTCCTTGCTTTGGTATTAAAGGTGGTGCAGCTGGTGGAGGATATGCCCAGGTTGTTCCTATGGAAGATATCAACCTTCATTTTACAGGTGATATTCATGCCATCACTTCAGCAAATAACTTGATTGCGGCAATGCTTGATAACTCTATTCAGCAGGGTAACCCTTTGAATATCGATACTAGACAGATTGTATGGAAGAGAGTTGTTGACTTAAACGATCGTGCTTTAAGACATATTGTTGTTGGTTTAGGCGGTAAACCAAATGGTGTTCCTCGTGAAGATGGTTTTGATATTAGTGTGGCAAGTGAAGTAATGGGTATCTTATGTTTATCTACTTCTCTTGAAGATTTAAAAGCAAGAGCCGCAAGAATGATTGTTGCTTATAATTATGATGGTGAACCAGTCACAGTTGATGATATTCATGCAACTGGTGCTGTGACTTTATTATTAAAGGATGCTATCAAGCCTAACCTTGTACAGACTTTAGATCATACTCCAGTATTTGTACATGGTGGTCCATTTGCCAATATCGCTCATGGATGTAACTCAGTCATGGCTACAAAGCTTGCTATGAAACTTGGTGATTATGCCATTACTGAAGCAGGATTCGGTGCTGATTTAGGTGCTGAAAAGTTCTTAGATATCAAGTGTCGTCAGGCTGGATTAAATCCAGATGCAGTTGTCATTGTTGCGACTGTTCGTGCATTAAAGATGCATGGTGGTGTTAATAAGAAGGAATTAGGTATTGAAAACCTTGAAGCATTAAAGAAGGGTATTGGCAACTTAACTAAACATATTGAAAATATCAAGAAGTTTGGTTTACCTTGTATCGTTGCTATTAACGCTTTCCCTACAGATACAGAAGCTGAATTAAAGCTATTAGATGATATGTGTAAGGAATTAAATGTTGAAGTATCTATTTCTGAAGTATGGGCTAAGGGTGGCGAAGGAGGCATTGATCTTGCTAACAAGCTATTAAATATCCTTGAAACAGAAGAATCTCATTATGCACCTATCTATTCATTAGATATGCCTATTGATGAAAAGATCAAGACAATCGCCAAAGAAATCTATGGTGCAGATGATGTTGTCTTCACTAAAAAGGCAGCTAACAAGATCAAGAAGTTCACTGCTCAGGGCTTAGGTGATTTACCAATCTGTGTTGCGAAAACTCAGTATTCTTTATCAGATGATGCGACTTTACTTGGACGTCCTGAAGGATTCAAGGTAACAATCAATGACTTGATTCCAAATACTGGTTCTGGATTCTTAGTTGCTATTTCTGGAAATATTATGCGTATGCCAGGTTTACCAAAAGTACCAGCTGCTAATAATATGGATATTGATGAAGAAGGTAAGATTACTGGTTTATTCTAATAATTGAGGTCAAGTTTAGGTGAAAGGCCTCTGAGCACCTAGATCATGAAAGTCATAATGAAAATAATGGAGGACTGAAATGAAAGCTGCAGTAATTATGGGTTCTGCCTCTGATGAAGCAAAGGTAGAAAAAGGAATTGCTATATTAAAAGAATATGGCGTAGATGTTGAAGTACGTGCTTTATCTGCACACCGTGCACATCGTGCATTGAGTGAATTTGTAGAAGAATGCAACAACAATGGAACAGATGTTATTTTAACAGCTGCTGGTATGGCTGCTGCCTTACCTGGTGTCGTTGCTTCTATGACAGTGTTACCAGTTATTGGTATTCCAATTAAAGGTGCAAGTTTAGATGGAATGGATGCCTTATTATCAATTGTCCAGATGCCTTCTGGTATCCCAGTTGCAACAGTTGCAATTGATGGTGCTAAGAATGCTGCCTGGTTAGCACTTGAAATCATGGCAATCAAATATCCAAAATTAAGTGAAAAATTAAAGAACAACCGTCAGGCTATGGAAAAAGCCTGCTTAGATACAAATAACGAAATTTCAGAAAAATACAGATAAGAGGAGAAAACAACAATGGAAAAGAAAGAATTAATGTACGAAGGAAAAGCTAAGGAAATTTTTGCAACTGATAATGAAGATGTTATCTTAATGCATTATAAAGATGATGCAACTGCAGGTAATGGTGTAAAACATGATCAGTTTGCTGGTAAGGGTGTATTAAACCACACTATTTCAGGTATTATCTTTGATATGTTAGAAGAAGCTGGTATCAAGACTCATATGATTGAAAAGTTAAATGATACTGATGATTTAGTTAAGAAAGTAGAAATCTTCCCACTAGAAGTTATTGTACGTAATATTACAACAGGTTCTTTCTGTAAGAGACTTGGTGCTAAGGAAGGTGTTGTTTTAGCAGAACCAATTTTTGAAATTAGTTATAAGAATGATGAATATGGTGATCCATTAATCAATGAAGACCACGCTGTTGCTTTAGGTCTTTGCACTAGAGATGAATATAACACTATCAAATCTGAAACATTAAAGATCAACGAATTACTTAAGGCTTTCTTCTTAAGATTAAACTTAAAGCTAGTAGATTTCAAAGTCGAATTTGGTAAGACTAAAGAAGGCGAAATCGTATTAGCTGATGAAATCTCACCAGATTCTTGCCGTTTATGGGATGTAGATACTAATAAGAAGTATGACAAAGACGTATTCAGACAGGATATCGGAGATTTAATTGAAACTTATAAAGCAGTTCTTGCAAGAATGGAAAAATAATAGATAAAAGGATGAAGAAACATGGATTATAAAAAAGCTGGAGTAGACATTGAAGCAGGTTATAAGTCAGTAGAATTAATGAAGAAGCATGTTAAAGCGACTATGAGACCAGAAGTACTTGGTGGTATTGGTGGTTTTGCTGGTGCTTTTGATTTAAGCAAGATCAAGGATATGGAAGAACCAGTTCTTTTATCTGGTACTGATGGCTGTGGTACAAAGGTAAAACTTGCTTTTGTAATGGATAAACACGATACAATTGGTATTGATGCAGTTGCAATGTGTGTGAATGATATTGCTTGTTCAGGTGGAGAACCTCTATTCTTCCTTGATTACATTGCATGTGGTAAGAATTATCCTGAAAAGATTGCGACTATCGTTAAGGGTGTTGCTGAAGGATGTATTCAGTCTGAATGTGCCCTTGTTGGTGGTGAAACTGCAGAACATCCAGGTTTAATGCCTGTTGATGATTATGATTTAGCTGGTTTTGCAGTAGGTGTTGTAGATAAGAAAGATATTATTGATGGTTCTACAATCAAGCCTGGTGATGCTTTAGTTGGTATTGCATCTACTGGTGTACATAGTAATGGATTCTCTTTAGTACGTAGCGTATTTGAAATGACTAAAGAATCTTTAGATACTTATTATGATGAATTAGGTACTACTTTAGGTGAAGCATTAATTGCCCCTACTAAGATTTATGTAAAAGCATTAAAGAGCGTAAAGAATGCTGGCATCAAGGTTAAAGGATGCAGCCATATTACTGGTGGAGGATTCTATGAAAACCTTCCTAGAATGTTACCTGATGGTGTAAAGGCTGTTGTTAAGAAGGACAGCTATAAAGTACCTCCTATCTTTGGCTTAATTGCAAAAGCAGGAAACGTTGAAGAAAAGATGATGTACAACACATTCAATATGGGATTAGGTATGGTTCTTGCTGTTGATCCTGCAGATGTTGAAAAGACTATCGAAGCAATTAATGCTGCTGGCTATGAAAGCTATGAAGTAGGTTATATTGCTGAAGGTGAAAAGGGAGCAGAATTATGCTAAACATAGCTGTATGCGTATCTGGTGGTGGAACTGATCTTCAGTCCATCATCGATGCGTGTGAAGCCGGAAAAATCAATGGACAGATCCGTCTGGTTATTTCTAACCGTAAGAAGGCTTACGGTTTAGAAAGAGCCCGTCTTCATGGTATTCAGGCAGAATGGATCAAGGATGAAGATGAGATCTTAAAGAGATTTGAAGAAGAAAAGATTGATGTTGTTGTATTAGCAGGCTATCTTGCTATTGTTGGAGATAAGCTGCTTGAACAATATAAAAATCGTATTATTAATATTCATCCCTCACTTATTCCATCTTTCTGTGGCCCTGGATTCTATGGAATGCATGTCCATGAAGCTGTGTTTAAAAGAGGTGTGAAGGTGTCAGGTGCAACTGTTCATTTTGTTACTGGAGAAGTGGATGGTGGACCAATCATCTTACAAAGAGCAGTTGATATTTCAGATTTAGAGACGCCTGAAGATATTCAGGCACGTGTCTTAGAAATCGAACATGAAATCTTACCAGAAGCTGTTGCTTTATATTGTGAAGGACGTGTTTCTGTAGAAAACGAAAGGGTGAAGATCAGTTGAAAAGAGCGTTAGTATCAGTTACAAATAAAGAAGGTATTGTTGAATTTGCGAAAGGTCTTGAAGAATTAGGATTTGAAGTTGTTTCTACTGGTGGAACATATAAGAAACTATTAGAAGCAGGTGTAAAAGCTATTGAAATCGATGATGTGACAGGTTTCCCTGAAATTCTTGATGGAAGAGTTAAGACACTTCATCCAAAAGTACATGGTGGTATTCTATTTAGAAGAGATGTAGAAGAACATGTCAAGACTGTAGAAGAAATGGGTATTACACCTATTGATCTTGTTTGTTGTAATCTCTATGAGTTTGAAAAAGCGCTTAAGGCTGGTAAGCCAATGGCTGAAATGATTGAAAACATTGATATCGGTGGACCTTCAATGATCCGTTCTGCTGCTAAGAATTTCAAGGATGTATTGATTGTTACTGATCCAAAAGATTATGATGCTGTATTAGAAGCTATTAGAGAAGATAAGACTGATTTTGAATTCAGAATGAATCTTGCTTATAAGGCTTATAGCTTAACAGGCAGCTATGATGCAATGATTTCTCGTTATTTCGCTGATCAGGTACATGATGAATTCCCTGATATCTTAAACATTTCATTAAAGAAGACAGATCACTTGCGTTATGGTGAAAACTCTCAGCAGAGTGCAAATGCCTATGTTGATCCATATGTTCAGCATTCTTTATTAGATTATGAACAGTTACATGGTAAAGAAATTTCTTTCAATAACGTAAATGACTTATATGGTGCAGTTGCCTGCGT
This sequence comes from Catenibacterium sp. AM22-6LB, assembly GCF_003435615.1. NCBI lineage: Bacteria > Bacillati > Bacillota > Erysipelotrichia > Erysipelotrichales > Coprobacillaceae > Catenibacterium > Catenibacterium sp. AM22-6LB. Next base: position 9,109 of record NZ_QTUM01000027.1, on the reverse strand, counting down.
AAGAGAATTTGGTGATCAGTTAGTGACTGTTGCAATTAAGCATTCAACACCTTGTGGAGTTGCTATTGGTAAGACTGGTTATGAATCTTATAAGCGTGCTTATGAAGGTGATCCAACTTCTATCTTTGGTGGAATCATCGCTGTAAACTATAAGATTGATAAGGAAACTGCTTTAGAAATGAAGAAGACTTTCTTAGAAATCATTGCAGCACCTGATTTTGATGATGATGCTTTAGAAGTATTAGAAAAGAAGAAGAACTTACGTTTATTAAAGCTTAAGAATCTTGATGCACGTGATGCTAAGTATGATATTAAGTATCTTGAAGGTAAAGCACTTGTTCAGGAATTAAATACTAAGCTTATTGATGAAATGAAAGTAGTGACTAAAAAGCAGCCAACAGAAGCTGAATTATCTGATATGGAATTTGGTTTAAAGGTTGTTAAATATGTTAAGTCTAATGCAATTGTACTAGTGAAAGACGGATGTACTTTAGCTGTTGGTGGAGGACAGACTTCACGTATCTGGGCATTAGAAAATGCAATTCATAATAATCCTGATAAGGATTTCCATGGTGCTGTATTAGCAAGTGATGCTTTCTTCCCATTTAGTGATTGTGCACAGGTGGCTGATGAAGCAGGTATTAAGGCTATTGTACAGCCTGGTGGATCAGTTCGTGATCAGGAATCTATTGACTATTGTGATGAACATGATATGACAATGGTATTCAATGGTTATAGACATTTTAGACACTAAGGAGGCGCTATATGAAGGTTCTTGTTATTGGTAGTGGTGGAAGAGAACATGCAATTGCCTGGAAATTAAAACAGAGTAAACATGTTACTGAATTATATGCTATTCCTGGTAATCCTGGTATGGATGCTGTATGTATTCCAGGTAGTGTAGAAGATATGCCTTTTATCTTAAAGACTGTTGAAGAAAAGGGTATTGATTTAACTGTTATTGGTCCTGAAGTACCATTATGTATGGGACTTGCTGACTATTTAGAAGAAAGAGGACACAAAGTATTTGGTCCTAGAAAAGAATCAGCTATTCTTGAAGGTTCTAAAGCCTTCTCTAAGGATTTCATGAAAAAGCACAATATTCCTACTGCAAAGTATGAAGAAGTGACTGATTATGAATCAGCTGTTAAAGCATTAGATGCTTTTGATCTTCCTGTTGTTGTTAAGGCTGATGGCCTTGCAGCAGGTAAGGGTGTAGTCATCTGTGAAACTAAAGAACAGGCTAAAGAAGAACTTAAAGTGATGCTTGATGGCAGTGCTTTTGGTGATGCTGGTAAGAAGGTTGTTTTAGAAGAATTCTTAACTGGTTTTGAATGTTCTCTATTATGTTTTGTAGACCATGATACAATCGTACCTATGGTATCTGCAAAAGACCATAAACAGATTTATGATAATAATGAAGGTCCAAATACTGGTGGTATGGGTACTGTATCACCTAACCCATTCTTACCTGAAGGTATGGAAGGGACTTTCAAAGAAAAGATTCTTGACCCATTCATGAAAGGCTTACATGAAGATCATATGGATTATCGTGGGGTTGTCTTTATTGGATTAATGATCAAGGATCAGGATGTAAAAGTATTAGAATTCAATGTTCGTTTTGGTGATCCTGAAACTCAGGTTATCTTAATGAGACTTGAAAGTGATTTATATGAAGTGATGTATGGATGTGCTACAAATACATTAAAAGATGTAGATGTTAAGTGGAAAGATGAACAGGCAACATGTGTTGTTCTTGCAAGTGGAGGCTATCCTGGATCTTATGAAAAGGGTAAAGTCATTACTGGTTTAGATCATCTTCCAGAAGATATCGTTGTCTTCCATGCAGGTACTAAACGTAATGAAAACAATGAAATCGTCACAAATGGTGGACGTGTATTAAATGTTTGTGCATTAGGACATGACCTTGAAGAAACAAGAAAGAAAGTCTATGATGCAATTGAAAACATTCATTTTGATGGCATGTATATGCGTAAAGATATTGGCTTACATTAGGAGGATAACATGGCTAAAGTTTATCGCGTTTATGTAGAAAAAAGAAAAGAAAATGCGGTTGAAGCAGACTCTATCAAACATGATTTGATGACAAGACTTGGTTTAACTGACGTTTCTAACTTAACAGTTGTCAACCGTTATGATCTTCAGGGTATTACTGAAGAAGTATTAGAAGAAGGTATTCCTACTATTCTTTCTGAGCCAATGGTAGATGAAGTATATCGTGAAGAATATGCAATTCCAGAAGGAGCTGTAAGTTTTGCGATTGAATATCTTCCAGGACAGTATGATGCTAGAGCAGATGCCTGTGAACAGTGCTTCCAGTTATTAACTGGTGAAAAAGGCGTTAAGGTTAAATGTGCAAAGCTTATTGTAATCGAAGGTATTTCTAGTGATGAATTACCAGCAATTAAACATTATTTAATTAACCCTGTTGATTCTAGAGAAGCGTCTTTAGAAAAGCCAGCAGATTTAAATGATGCTGTTGTTGAAATTAAGAAGGTTCCAGTGATTGAAGGATTTATTGGTTTCACTGATGAAGAAGTTGAAGCATTACTTGAAAAGATGAGTCTTGCAATGAACTTCGATGACTTAAAAGTAACTCAGAATTATTTCAGAGATGTAGAAAAGAGAGATCCTACAGAAACTGAAATCAGAGTATTAGATACTTACTGGTCAGACCATTGTCGTCATACTACATTTGCGACAGTTATTACTGATATTGATATCGCAAGTGGTGCATTTAAAGAAATCTTAGAAAAAGATGTAGAAAAATATAAAGCAAGCCGTCATCTTATTTATGGTGTAGATACAAAGAGACCACTTACTTTAATGGATCTTGCAACTATTTCTATGAAAGAACTTAGAAAGCGTGGCTATTTGGATGATATGGAAGTATCTGAAGAAATCAATGCCTGCTCAGTTCGTTTAAAGGTTCATACAACTGATGGTGATGAAGATTGGTTATTAATGTTTAAGAATGAAACACATAACCATCCAACTGAAATTGAACCATTTGGTGGTGCTGCTACATGTTTAGGTGGTGCAATCCGTGACCCATTATCAGGTCGTGCTTATGTTTACCAGTCAATGCGTATTACTGGTGCAGGTGATCCTCGTCAGAAATTAGAAGATACACTTCCTGGTAAATTACCACAGAGAAAGATCTGTGAAGAAGCAGCTCATGGTTTCTCTTCTTATGGTAACCAGATTGGTTTAACAACTGGTTTTGTACATGAAGTATATGATCAGGGTTATGTTGCTAAGAGAATGGAATTAGGTGCTGTAGTTGCAGCCGCACCAGAAGAACAGGTTAAGAGATTAATTCCTGAAAATGGACAGATTGTCTTATTAATTGGTGGACGTACTGGTCGTGATGGTATCGGTGGTGCCACTGGTTCTTCTAAGAAACACGAATTAAAGACTACTGAAACTGCTGGTGCTGAAGTACAGAAAGGTAACCCAGTTGAAGAAAGAAAGATTCAGAGATTATTTAGAAATAAAGAATTCTCTAAGAAGATTGTAAGATGTAATGACTTTGGTGCTGGAGGTGTCAGCGTTGCAGTTGGTGAATTAGCACCTGGTCTTGATATTAACTTAGATGCAGTATTAAAGAAATATGAAGGTTTAAATGGTACTGAACTTGCAATTAGTGAATCACAGGAACGTATGGCTATTGTCATCAATGAATGTGATAAAGACTTCTGTATCCAGGCTGCTCATGATGAAAACCTTGAAGTTGTACAGGTGGCTACAGTTACAGATAAGAACCGTTTAACTATGAAATATATGGGAGATACTATTGTAGATATCTCTAGAGACTTCCTAGATGAAGCAGGAGCTAAACGTTATCAGGATATCCATGTAGAATTACCTGATTTTGATAAGGCACCATTCAATCCAGAAGCAAAAGAAAACTTTACTGAAACAACTAAAGAAGTATTATCACGTTTATCTACAGCTTCTCAGAAGGGCTTAGTAGAACGTTTTGACTCTTCTATCGGTAATGGTACTGTTCTTTCACCATTTGGTGGTAAGACTTACCGTACAGAAACTGAAGGTATGGCTGCATTAATTCCAGTATTAGGAAAAGAAACAACTACATGTTCATTAATGAGTTATGGTTATAGCCCACTTATTTCTGAATGGTCACCATATCATGGTGCAATCAATGCAGTTGTAGAATCTGTCGCAAAGATCATCGCAATGGGTGGTACATGGCATACAATCCGTTTCTCATTCCAGGAATTCTTTGAAAAGTTATTAAATGATCCTAAGAGATGGGGTAAACCATTTAGTGCATTACTAGGTGCTTATCGTGCTCAGGAAGAATTATTATTACCTTCAATTGGTGGTAAGGATTCTATGTCAGGTTCATTTGAAGACTTAGATGTTCCTCCAACTTTAGTATCATTTGCGATTACTGGTGGAGATGTACACAAAGTCATCACTCCTGAATTAAAAGAAGCAGGACATGTATTAGTAGAATTCATGCTTCCTAAAGATGAATTCCATGTATTTGATTTTGAAGCTTTAAGAAAACAGTTTGATGCTGTAGAAGCTTTAATTCAGTCTGGAAAGGCTTATTCAGCTTATACAGTTAAAGACGGTGGTTTAGTTGAAGCTGTTTATAAGATGGCATTTGGTAATGAAATTGGTGTAGCATTTGATGATGCTTTAACACTTAATGACTTAGTTGAAAAGAACTTTGGACATATCATTGTAGAAGTAGACAACGCAGAAGTTGTTGCAGGATATGAAAATGTTCGTATTATTGCTTCTACAAATGAAGAAAAGGCTGTATCATATAAGGGTGAGAAAGTGACACTTGATGATGCATATGAAATCAACTGTGCACCATTAGAATCTGTATATCCTACTACAGCAAAAGCACCTACTACAGAAGTACGTACTGGTGACTGCAGTGAAAGAGGCAAGATGTTTGCTTCTAAGAAGTATGATGAAGTCAATGTTGTTATTCCTGTATTCCCAGGAACTAACTGTGAATTTGATTCTAAACGTGCATTTGAAAAAGCAGGTGCAAAGGTTCAGCTTGTTCTTATTAGAAATAAGACAGAAGAAGATATTAAGAAGTCTGTTGATGAATTAGAAGAAGCAATCCATAATGCACAGATCATGATGCTACCAGGTGGTTTCTCAGCTGGTGATGAACCTGAAGGTTCAGGTAAGTTCATTGCAACTGTATTACGTAACCCAAGATTAAAGGCTGCAATCGATGATTTATTAGACAATCGTGAAGGCTTGATGATTGGTATCTGTAATGGATTCCAGGCATTAGTAAAACTTGGTTTACTTCCTCATGGACATATTAAGGATATGAGTAAAGATGATCCTACTCTAACATTCAATACAATTGGACGCCACTTATCTCAGATGGTGACTACAAGAGTATCTAGCGTGAAGTCTCCATGGCTTGCTAATGTAGAGTTAGGTGATGAACATATTATCCCTATTTCTCATGGTGAAGGACGTTTCGTTGCACCTAAGGAAGTGCTTGATCAGTTAATTGATAATGGTCAGGTAGCATTCCAGTATGTTGATCCAAATGGAAATGTGACTATGGAATCTCCATATAACCCTAATGGTTCTATGTATGGTATTGAAGGTATCGTTTCTGAAGATGGTAGAGTATTAGGTAAGATGGGTCATTCTGAACGTCAGGGTGAAAACAGAGACCTTAACATCTACGGTGAAATGGATCAGAAGTTATTTGAAGCCGGCGTGAAGTATTTTAAAGGAGAATAACGAATGGATAAATTAGAATTTGAAAGTATGACACTCTGTCCTCTAGATGGACGTTATGGCAAGATTAAAGATCAGTTAGCTGATTATTTCAGTGAATATGCACTTGTTAAGTATAGAGTGTTTGTAGAAATCCAGTGGTTGAAGTTCCAGTTGGATCACCTTCATACAGAAACTTTAGACAAGGTTGATCCTAACAAGGTAGATGATATTCTTGCGATTTCTAAGGATTTCAACTTTGATTCTTTCAAGAGAATTAAAGAAATCGAATCTGTTACAAGACATGATGTAAAGGCAGTAGAATATTTCATTGATGAAAAACTTAAAGCTTTAGGTTATGAACATTTAGAAAGTTATGTACACATCGGATGTACTTCTGAAGATATTAATAATACATCATATGCATGTATGATTAAACATGGCTTAAAGGATGTTTGGTTACCTGCAGCTAAAGAATTTGCTTCAATGATCAATAAATTAGCAGTAGATCATAAGGATGATGCAATGCTTGCACATACTCATGGACAGCCTGCTACACCTACAACTATTGGTAAAGAATTCAAAGTCTATGCTTATCGTTTCTTTTCTAGTATTGAAAACGTTGAAAATGTCAAGATTAAAGCAAAATTCAATGGGGCAACTGGTAACTACAGTGCTATCTTAACAGCCTTCCCTAACGAAGATTGGCCTACATTAAATAAGGAATTCGTAGAAGACTATTTAGGACTTACATTCAATCCATTAACTACTCAGATTGAATCTCATGACTATACTTGTCATATCTTAGATGGTATCCGTCATTTCAACAATGTATTGGCTGACTTAGATGTAGATATGTGGTTATATATCTCAATGGAATACTTTAAACAGATTCCTGTTAAGGGTGAAGTTGGCTCTTCAACTATGCCTCATAAGGTTAACCCAATCCGTTTTGAAAACTCTGAAGCAAACATTGATTTATCAAATAATCTATGTGTTGCATTATCTAACAAGCTTCCTAAGTCAAGAATGCAGAGAGACTTATCAGACTCTTCAAGTCAGCGTAACTTAGGATTATGCTTCGGATATTCATTACAGGCTATTTCTGAAACAACTGGTGGTTTAGCTAAGTGTGTTGTAAATAAAGAAAAGCTTGCAAAAGACTTAAATGAAAAATGGGAAGTTCTTGCAGAACCTATCCAGACAATGTTAAGAAAATATGGTGTACCAGATGCTTATGATACACTTAAGGCCTTAACTCGTGGTAAGAATATTTCTCAGGAAGATATTCAGGCATTCGCAAAGAGCTTAGAACAGTTAAGTGATGAAGATCGTCATACTTTATTAGATATGACACCTGCATCATACATTGGTTTAGCTTCCAAACTTTGTGATATCGAACTTTAATCATTAAGAGACAACCTCTATTGGGGTTGTCTTCTTTCTTTTTGTAGATAGGTTTGTTATAATGTTAAAAAGGTGGTGAGAATCTTGGGAGATACACGATATGTATTTGCAGAATGCATCAAACAATTGATGAATCATCAGTCTCTTGATAAGATCACAGTGACTGATATTGTGGAAATGAGTGGTAAGACTAGACAGACATTTTACCGTTATTTTCGTGATAAATATGATCTTGTGAACTGGTATTTTGAAATATTGGCGGATAAGTCTTTCTTACAGATTGGCAATAGTGAAACTTTAAGAGAAGGGCTTATTAAGAAATTTGAATTTATTTATCATGATAGAGTATTCTTTAAAGAGGCATTTAAATCTAAAGATTATAATAATGTAGAAAACTATGATTATAACTGTATCCTCACTTTCTATCAGAATATTATTAAGAGAAAACTAGGTAATAATATCCCATCAGATATAGAATTTTTATTAGAAATGTATTGTCATGGGTCTATTACTATGACTGTAGATTGGGCAACAGAAGGATATAAGCTGAAACCTGAAGAATTAGCTGATATGCTGATAGAAGCATTACCACCAAAGTTAGATGAACTACTAAGAGATCTGAAATAAGATCTCTTTTTTTAATTTAAATAAACTTTCGTGCAATATATTGCTACTTAGGAGAAAATAATGGACGGTATGTAAAGAACAGTGTTATAATTTAATTAACCAAAAAGAATTTCTTTGAGGAATTTTAAAAGAGGGATTGACAGTCATGTTTAAAACTTGCTACGCTTACGACAGACAGACA
>NZ_QTUM01000027.1:0-1127 GCF_003435615.1 Catenibacterium sp. AM22-6LB | reverse complement strand
GACAGACAGACAGACAGACAGACAGACAGACAGACAGACAGACAGACAGACAGACAGACAGACAGACAGACAGTAACTGAGTCTGCCCTTTTTAGCAACTTAATATTGATATTTAGGCATGAGTTATTTATATAATATTAAATAATTCATGCTTTTTTGTGCTATTTAAGAAACTTAAAAGATTTCTTTTTGGGACACATTAAATAAGGAGAAAACGATTATGAACAAGAAATTAATGACTATGTTAGTCGCTTGTGCTTTATCAGTAACAACATTATCTACTACAGCAGTATTTGCAGAAGATGCAGTAGTAACTGGAGAAACTCCAGCTGTTACTGAAACTACAACTACACCTGAAACTACACCTGCAGCTTATGAACCAGAAGTCACTTTACTTACACCTAAATCTAAATGGACAGGGGATAGTGATATTGTCTTTGAAGTAGATGCTAAAGGTGGAACAGTTTCCAATGGTGAAATGTATGTTTATGATGCAAATGGTTATGGAGAACCATTATATTGCGTTGAATCTACAAAAGAAGTGAATGAACAAGGTAAAGGTAAGATTACATTTACTAAAGATGCATTAAAGAATGCGGAAACTTGGACTTGGAAGGATGATGATGAAGTTGAAAATAAGACTACAGTAGATTGGACAAAGTATTCTAAAATTGAATTTGTCTTTGGGTTCGAATTGAATGGTCAATATCAATCTAAGTCTATGTATGTAGAAACTTCTGTAAAGGCTCCTGAAATTACAGTAACACCTACTACACCATCTCAGCCAGCTAAGCCTACTACACCTACAAAACCTGCAAAACCTGCAGAAAATAAAGGTACAACAACAACAACTACTACAACTACTAAGAAAGAAGCACCAAAGACTGGTGATACTATGAATGTTGCATTATATGCTTCATTATTATTAGTAAGTGCTTTAGCAGCAGTTGTATTAACTACAAAAAAGAGAATCAATGAATAATCTGTCTTAATTAGGTAAGCGCAAGTGATTTTCTTGAATGTAAACTTATATACATAAGGGAAGAAAGGCAATTGAGAAATTCAATTGTCTTTTTTGTATGCCGGGCATGGCATATATCTAGGTGGTGAAAGTCCACTGTGGGGGC
>NZ_QTUM01000026.1:0-32672 GCF_003435615.1 Catenibacterium sp. AM22-6LB | reverse complement strand
CGTCTCCCGGACTGCCTGTCTATAATACCCAATATTCCAACACTTGTAAAGCATTTTTTTGAATTTTATTCAAAATTTATTTCTAAATAGAGTTTTTAGCCCTTCTGCGCTGCATAATTTGATTTCAATTAATTTTAGTATTATTTCTCTAATGCTCTTTATAGCTCAATTATAGCAAAAAGAGAAGTATTTACTCCTCAAGTAAATACTTCTCTATAACCTCAGCACATCCATCATGATCATTATCAGATACAATTACATCACTGATTTCTTTAATACTCTCTTTCGCATTTCCCATTGCAACTGCAAGACCTGCAGTTTCTAATGCTTCCTTATCATTATCTGCATCACCTACTACTATAGTCTCTTCAATAGAAATACCTAAATGATGACATAATTGTTTTAATCCAGTTCCTTTATCTACACCTTTCGCATTCATTTCTAAACCTGTTGCTTCTGAATCTTTCATCTCCAATTCAAGTCCTGCTTCTTTAATTGCTTTTCTTGTGTGATCTCTTGCAGCTTTTGAATGATGATAGATGTTAAGCTTATGTACTGAATAAGGATTACCTACATAATAGTCATAGATGTTATCTACTTTAGTAGTGACTTCTTCATACATCGGCTGGTAGACACCCATATAATAATCATTCATATGTGGTATTTTGTCTTTTTCTACTACAGATGTAATTCCCATTAAGTGAACCATCTCATCTGTTTCCTTACCAATTTGAATCAATGTTTTGACTTCTTCTTCACTTAATGGTGATTCATAGATACTTCTTTCTTCTTCATAATCATAGACAAGTGCGCCACTGACACAATTCACATAGCGTAGTCTTGGCAATACTTCTCTATACTCCTTAAGTTCTGCAGGACATCTTCCTGTATTAAGTATTACAGTCTTACCTGCCTCTATGGCCTTATTAATAGCTTCTACTGTTTTATCTGAAATCTTCTTTTCACTATTAAGAAGTGTACCATCCATATCAAATGCGACTAATTTATACATGTTTTAAATCCCCCTTTTATATGTATCATATTCTATCACAATGTAACCTACAAATATGAGCAGTTTCATAATATCAAAAAAGAGGAACTATCTAGTTCCCCTGTTGTCCTAACCATTCCCATACTGTAATGACATTGTAGTCCATTTGTTGTAATAGGTTATAGTTGTTTCACAACGGAATTGAAAATTTACCTCTTAGGTAAATTGATATCATCAACGTTTATGAACAATAAAATTATAGTTAAGGCACCCTTATTATTTAATACTAAGCTTCAGTACTAATCTAATATTATATTTCAAATCATTTTTATAATTTTACTTCATTAAACACAATTGTTACATAAGTTTTTTCAAAAGAATATCCATATATAATAAGCACACCGTATTTTTGAAATTCTATTCATTTGTGATAAAATAGACACGTAATGAAAGGATGTATCAAATGAAAACAATAAATGTAGTAGCAGCTATTATCTGTAAAGATGATAAAATCATGATTGCAAAAAGAGGTTATGGTGAATTTGAAGGAATGTATGAATTTCCTGGCGGAAAAATCGAACCGGGTGAAACTCCTGAAAATGCACTTATCAGAGAATTAAAAGAAGAAATGAACGCACATTTAATCGTAGATGAATTCTTTATGCATGTTCACTATGATTACCCTACTTTCATATTAGAAATGGATTGCTTCTTATGCCATATTCCAGATAATCATTATGAATTGCTAGAACATGAAGATTGTAAGTGGATTATTCCTGGGCAAGAAGATGTTGTATGGGTACCAGCTGACTTACAAATTATTGAAAAACTAATTGCAAGAAATCAAGCTTAACACGTTTGGTTTCTTTTTTATTTCAAACATATGATATAATTGTATTAGTTTTCGTATTAAAGGAGTTATTCTATATGGATGAATTAAACAAAGCATTGCGTACAAGCTTTATTGATAAGTCTTTTCCTTCTAACAAGGATTTAAGACCTAAATTATTTTTCAACGATTATAAAAGAAGAATGAATCTCGCATTTGAAATCACTAAAAGATTAAAAGAATGTGACTATTTTGAATTTTCAGTTGCATTTATTAGTGAATCCGGACTTGCCGTTTTAAAGCAGATACTATTAAATTTAAAAGAGAAAGGTGTCAAAGGGCGTATTATTACATCTACCTATTTAGGTTTTAATGCTCCTAAAATGTTTAAGCAACTCCTTTCTTTTACTAACATAGAAGTAAGAATATTTGAACAAGAACATTGTGGTTTCCATCCTAAAGGATTTATTTTCCATACAGGAGACCATCGTGACATTATTGTAGGCAGCTCAAACTTAACTCAAACAGCGTTAGAATCAAATCAGGAGTGGGACTTATTTTTCACATCTCACGAAAACGGTGAACTTGCTTCACAAGTTTCAAATGAATTTGATATTCAATGGGAATTATCTACACCTCTAACAAACGAATGGATTGAAAGTTATAAAGAAACTTATGTGAAACCTGTTCGTCCTACTTCAGCACAAAGTTCAAAAACAATAAAGCCAAACAAAATGCAGGAAGAAGCTTTAAAATCATTAAAGAATTTAAGAGATAATAATAAAGATAAAGCTCTTCTTATATCAGCAACTGGTACTGGTAAGACTTTTTTATCTGCATTTGATGTAAGACGCTTTAAACCAAAAAGATTATTATTTGTTGTTCATAGGAGAAATATCGCAGAAGCAGCATTGCGTTCCTTCAAATATTTAATTCCAAATGTATCTATGGGAATTTTCTCTGGAAACACAAAAGAAACTGATTCAGATTTTATCTTCTCTACTGTACAAACAATTCATAAAAAAGAATATAGAGAAATGTTTAATAGAGATGCTTTTGATTACATTATTATAGATGAAGTACATCGTGCCGGTGCACAATCTTATCAAGATATTGTCGATTACTTTAAACCAAAGTTTTTATTAGGTATGTCTGCAACACCTGAAAGAAGCGATGACTTTGATATATATGAAATGTTTGATCATAATATTGCTTATGAAATTAGATTAATACAAGCTATGGAATATAACCTACTCTGTCCTTTCCATTATTATGGAATAACAGATATGACTATCGATGGAATCGAAATTGATGATAAATCAGAATTCAATATTCTTACATCAGAATTACGAGTAGATTATATTATAGAAAAAATCAATGAATATGGTTATAGCGGTGATCGTATTCATGGTTTAATCTTCTGTAGTCGCAAGGATGAATGTGAAAAGCTTTCTCAGCTATTTAATATGAGAGGATATAAAACAATTGCATTAACTGGCGACTCTTCTGAAGAGATGAGACAAAAAGCAATTGATTCTTTAGAATCTAATGATGAGAATTCATTAGATTATATATTCACGGTTGATATCTTTAATGAAGGTATTGATATTCCTAAAGTGAATCAAGTTGTTATGTTAAGACCTACTGAATCAGCAATCGTATTTGTGCAACAATTAGGACGTGGTTTAAGAAAGAATGATTCTAAAGAATACGTTGTCATTATTGATTTTATTGGTAATTATGAAAAGAACTTCTTAATCCCTGTTGCTTTATCAGGACAAACTAATTACAACAAGGACTCATTAAGACAGTTTGTATGTGAAGGTTCACTTATTACACCTGGTGCTTCTACTATTCAGTTTGATCAAATTACAGAAAAGAGAATTTATCAATCTATCGATGCAGCAAACTTCACACAGGTAAGACTTATTAAGGACTCTTATAAACAGTTAAAAGAAAAGCTAGGTAGAATTCCTCATTTAAAAGAATTCGAACAATATGGTGCCATTGATGTTCAATTAATGTTCCAAAACAAATCACTAGGTTGTTATCATACCTTCTTATCTAAATATGAAAAAGACTATCATATTCACTTTAGTACTTTAGAGGAAAAATATCTTCAGTTTATTTCATCTAAACTTTCTTCCGGTAAGCGTGTAGAAGAATTAGAGGCTATAAAGTTAATCATCAATAAAAGAACAAATCTTCTCACTCATTTAAAAGAAACTTTAAATAGTGATTATAAAATTGAATTACCAGATGTAGGTATAGAAACCATTTCAAATATTCTGTCTCAGAATTTCATGACAGGGTCAAGTAAAAAGACGTTTGAAAAAGCAGTCTTCTTAGATGAAAATTTTGAGTCTTCACCACAGTTCTTAAAGTTACTTAATAATGAAGATTTTAAGAATCAAGTAATGGAAGTCATTGAATATGCAATTGATAAAAATAAAAAAGAGTATTCTAATAGATATAAGAATACCGATTTCTGTTTATACTCTAAGTATACATATGAAGATGTTTGTCGATTACTTAACTGGGAAAAGAATATTGTACCATTAAATATTGGTGGATACTTCTATGATATACGCACAAATACCCTTCCAGTATTTATTAATTATGATAAAGATGAATCTGTTGTAGATACTCAGAAATATGCCGATCACTTTATCGATGCACAAAACTTTGTAGCTATGTCTAAAAGCAATGTTAGAATCACTAATCCAGGTATGGAAAAATTTGTGAAAGCAGCAGAAAATAAAACGAATATCTATTTGTTTATTAGAAAAAATAAAGACGATGCTGCTTCAAAAGAATTCTATTATTTGGGTGAAGTCTATATTTCAAAAATAGAAGAGACCACAATGGCTAACGATGTGCCAGTATGCGAAATCTACTATCATCTAGATCAACCAGTTAGATCAGACATCTACGATTACATCCTTTCCTAATACTTACCTAAAAGTGCCTACTACCCTCCTATCTAATTCTCTAATAGAATACATATAGGAGGGTATTTAACATGACATATCTATGCGTCTTTCATAGTCTTCTGATTTAAGAATACTAGAGAATAATGCTTTAAAGATCATATACTTATTGTATCCATAAATCCGAAAGAATCGATTTAAACTAGAAGTAGAAACAAAACATCTTTCTGCAAGTTCATTGATTGTCAGATAATCTAGTTCATGTCCATTCTCTAATAGTCCTGAGGCAATCTAGTAATTGATATCACGTACTTCTGAATTATTAATAAATAAAAATAAGACATTAAAAAAAACAATTCATCGTATTCCTCCCTTACAGTTATCATATCATGAATTGTTTTTATACTTCATTTTTATCAAATTCGTGCTTAAAAATGCTTATTCATCCATATGGTATATACCATAATCATTAGATACAAAAGTAAATGTCACTTCTGGGAACTGTTTAGACAAGTACTCTACCATATGTTCCATACCTGGTGCTTCACATGTCATATGATTAATCACTATAAGTGGAATATCATGATCTACTGCCCACTGGACACCTATCCAGTTACTTACACCATCATCACTGACTAAACATGCATCTGCACCTTCTTCATACATTTCAAATACATCTGTACAAGCCCCTGTACCTATGCCTAATCTATGTATTATTTGAGTCTTATCTCCTATGATTTCTATACCTTGCTGGTGGTAAGGTTTTATTCTATTAATAATATGTTGTGCACATTCTTCTACAGTCATATTAATATCATTTGTATATCTATAGTAAGAATGATCATGTGATTCTTCAAAATTGAGATCCAATGTGTTAGCCCAGCTATCTCTAATGCCATATTCGGGATAGACAGCCCATAAATCATGACATCTATAGATTGTAATATCATGTTCTTTTAATAATGCTTCTTTTTCTTTTTGTGCTTTATATATAAGTGTAGGTAACGATGTAGATGCGAGATAGAATGGATTCTCATGTGAAATAATGAAATGTATATCATGTTCTATTGCATATTGAATCACTTTATTAGTCGCTACCCAGCATGTTATTACTTTACTTATTTCTGTTTGATCCTCCCCAAACAATATACGATCTCTTGTACAGTTTCTATTCACCCATTCACCTTGTGACTCTAATAAGTCTATGATGTCTCTTATTGTCATATGTATCTACTCCTTTCTTATAATTATACACAAAAAAAGACATTCTTAATCAAGAATGTCTACTTGTACTGCGTTAATTGTCATAAGGCTAGTAAAGTCATTAATAGATAATGTACCTACAATCTTTACTTTCTGACCCTGTTTAAACTGCTTAATTTTATAGTTTGGATTATAGATGATTGTATCAATACCACCTACATTAGGAATAAAGAAACTTAACTTGATATGATCAAAATAATCTTTTACAGGTGCTTCATGAATGACTAGACCTTCAATAGAGATAAGAGTCTTTTCCTGCCCATTTCCAAATGGTGATAATACCTGTAAGTATTCTTCTATATTTGTCTTAGATAAGTCTGAAATTTCTAATGGAATCACATCTCTTACTCGATCATCATCGTGGAATTCATCACTAATAAAGTATCCTGCATTGATTTCATCCGCAATAGGTGCAACAGAACGGAACTTACCTGTACCAGGACAGCCATAAATAAGGTACTTAACCATCTTCTTCGCATTATTTAAGGAACTAAGATAATGTGCCATCTTATTTGTGATAGAACCAGACATAACACTTTCATTATATATCTTCTTGAATTCTCTTTGACGCATATTGTTTTTCTGTCTTGTCTTAGGTGTTAAAGCAACAAACTCAATCGCATCAAAACGACAGTCATTTAATAAACCTAAAGTCTTCTTTAAATGATAACGGTTAGAGTCACATAGAGGAACTCCTTCAGCCTGAATACCAATACCTGCAAGAGAAGCTAAATACTGATTTTCTTTACCAAGTAATGTATTAATAAGCTGTAATACAAGTAAACTCTGTGCAACATCTTCATCCTTATAGTGACCACCAGGTACTAATGGATATACATTGTCACCATCTCTTACTTCTAACTGATTTCCTAAGATAATATGAAGACCAGGACCAAAATCATCCTGAGGACCATCAAAGAATTCAAAAGCTGATTTCCCTTTAGCCATTAAGACACCTAGGAAAATCATTGCACTTTCTAATAAATGATGTAGTTCTGTACTCATGATACAAATATGAATCTTAGACTTAGAAGCACATGCTTCTTTAATGAGATTCAATGCTGTTTCACCATTCTCTAAATCTGTAAAATTATAATAGAATGGTGTGTTGAGTGCTTCATAGTCTTCTTTTGTGAAGCCTCTATGTTCTACATATTTCGCAATAATAGGATTCACTTCATATGAATCCATAATTTCTTTTGTATGAGATAATTCAACTTCGTGAAATATCATTTTTTCACTCCCCTCTTTCCAAAACAATTATAACGAATGGTTCTCTAAAAAAAAAGTGTTACTTTCATTTACTCATTTTGAAACTTCTCAACACCTTTAATTCTATTATGTTAGACTATAGTCATGAGGAGGGGATTTCATGAAGAAAGATCAATATCAAATGGATATGACGCACGGTCCATTACTTGGTAAGATCTTAATATTTTCTATACCATTGATGTTTTCAGGGATTTTGCAGTTATTATTTAATGCAGCAGACGTTATTGTGGTAGGACAGTTTGCTGGGCCACGTTCTATTGCGGCAGTAGGTTCTACATCTTCTGTTGTCAATCTATTAGTGAGTTTATTTATTGGTTTATCCGTTGGGGTCAATGTACTAGTTGCACGTTTTATTGCCTCACAAAGAGACAAAGATACCCATGAAACAGTACACTCTGCCATACTACTCGCAATTGTCTTTGGTTTGATCTTTGCGATTATTGGTGTGACATGTGCAAGAATAATTCTAGAAGCGATGGGATCACCTGATGATGTTATCAATCTTGCAACAACCTATTTACGTATATATTTTGTAAGTATGCCCTTTGTTGCACTTTATAACTTTGGTGCTGCCATACTAAGAGCTATTGGTGATACAAAAAGACCACTTATATTCCTTATTGTAGCGGGTGTTGTAAATGTCATATTAAACTTAATATTTGTTATTATATTCAAGATGGATGTAGCTGGTGTCGCACTTGCAACATTTACAGCTGAACTTGTTTCTTCAATTCTTATTATTAACTGCTTAATGAAAACAAGTACTGTCATTCATTTAGATATTCATGCTTTAAAGTTTCATAAAGATAAAGTGATTAAGATATTCAAAATTGGTTTACCTGCAGGATTACAGGGTGCTATCTTCTCTATTTCTAATATTCTGATTCAGTCATCTATTAACTCATTTGGTTCTATTGCGATGGCAGGTAATGCCGCAGCAGGATCACTTGAAGGATTTGTTTATCAGTCTATGAATGCCATCTATCAGGCATGTGTCACTTTCACAAGTCAGAACTATGGTATTAATGATAGAAAGAGAGTCGATAGAGTCCTTGCATTATGTATTGGAATAGTCACGGTTGTAGGACTTGTTTTAGGTAATCTTGTCTACTTCTTTGCGGATGAACTCATTCGCATCTATACAACAGATGTACAAGCTATTGCCTATGGTCATGAAAGATTATTATATATATGTGTCCCTTATTTCATATGTGGCTGGATGGATGTCATAGTTGGTTCATTAAGAGGTTTAGGTTATTCTACTATTCCTATGATTGTATCTTTAATAGGTGCATGTGGACTAAGAGTCCTGTGGATTCTTACTATCTTCCAATATTTCCATACACTTAATTCTATTTATTTATCATATCCAGTAACATGGGTTGTTACTGCAGCAGCCCATCTTATTACTTATATAATCCTAAGAAAAAAAGCTTTTAACTAAAAAAAGCCATTCAGAAATTTAATTCTGAATGGTTTTTTTATCTGGTAACTGTGCAATAATAATCGCAATAAACATAAGTACACAGCCCAATCCTTCTTTAATTGTAAGACTCTGACCTAAGATCACCCATCCTGCAAGTACTGAGAATACAGACTCCATACTCAACAAAATAGAAGCTACTGTAGGATTCATACCCTTCTGTCCAATAATCTGTAATGTATACCCTGCTCCACTTGACAATAATCCAGCATAAAGAATAGGTGCACATCCTGTCATGATATTATGCATAGATACATCTTCAAATAGAAACATAGGAATAGTATTTAATAATGCACATGTGAAGAACTGAATACAGCTCATCTTTACACCGTCTACTAAAGGTGAATAGTGATCAATCACAAGAATATGTAATGCGAATACACAGGCACATGCACATACTAATAAGTCACCTTTACCTAAAGAAAGAGATCCTGTCATACATAATAAGTAAAGACCAATCACTGCTAGGACAACAGAGATACCAATCTTAGGACTTAACTTCTTCCCTAAAAATAAGCTAAAGAATGGTACAACAATAATATAAAGTGCTGTAATAAATCCCGCTTTACCTACAGTTGTATACTGAATACCAAACTGCTGCAGGGCACTTGCTAGACCTAATACAATACCACAGGCAATTCCACCAGCCCATAATTTCTTATCTTTGAAGTTCATTGTATGATCAAAGAAATAAATAAGTGGTAATAGAACAAGTCCACCTAAATAACTACGTAAGGCAGTAAAAGTAAATGGTCCTACATAATCCATACCTGCACTTTGTGCTACAAAGGCACAGCCCCAGATGAAGGCTGTAAGTAGTAGTAAAAAATGATTTTTATAACGCATGATTTCCCCCTCCTACAAAGGGGTATTCTACACGAAATCATCTCTACTTACAAAAGATATTTATCTACGATTACTTTTATTCCATCATGATCATTATCTAATGTGATTTCAGTAGCCAATTTCTTAATTTCTTCTGTCGCATTCCCCATCGCTATTGCTTTACCAGCACTTTGGAATGCTTCAATATCATTTCCACTATCTCCCATCATGACTGTATTTTCAATAGGGATATTTAAGTAAGATGATAGGAATTCAAGTCCTGCTCCTTTAGTAATACCTAAAGGTGTGACTTCAATAGCTGTTTCTTCTACCACAGCACAGCTGACTGGAAATACTTCTAGTTTCTTTAAAAGCTGATTCATTGCATCAACACTTGGATTATATAAACAGAACTTAAGGATTTCATCCTTATGTACTTCTGCATATTCATAAATATCCTCTACAATAAATGCACGGCTTTCAAACATAGATTGATAAATAGCCATATTGTAGTAAGGCATATTCTCTACATCTTTTTGAGAGGCAATAGAATGCGACGAATCTAGTAAATACAACATCACATCCTCTTTCTTCACAACATCCATCATCTGTGTAAATACATCTGTATCAAAAGAATGAACTTCTAATGGCTGATCATTCTTAAAATCATAGATCAAGCATCCACTTAATAAGATTCCATAATCACAGAAATCTAATTCACCTTCATAGTCTTTTAATTCTGCCAGCCCTCTTCCTGTACATAAACAAATACTCTGTCCTCTATTACTTGCTTCATTTAAAGAAGCTGATGTATTTGGCGAAATTGTCTTATCAGACTTTAGAAGTGTACCATCCATATCAAGTGCTAGAAGATATCTTTCCTTGATCCATCCATAATGCAGACAGGCATTGTAGATACCATCCTTGTCGGCATCAGTAGTCACATAGGTTGCTTTCTTCTTTAATTCATCTATACCATTACCCATCGCAATACTTGTCCACTCTGGAATAAACATAGACAAATCATTCTTTTCATCACCAAATACGACAACATCCTTAACATCACCACCAAGATGTTCCACCATACGTTTAATACCCTTGCTCTTATCTCCTGGTTCTACAAACAAGTATTCCTTGTGAAAACGACACCAAGGTAACTTCTTTAAAGATTCTAGTTTTTCTTCTTCACCCTTGAAGCAGGCAATATATACCTTATAGATTTGATCATAATCACGTGGATCTAAACCTTCTACCACTTCTGTCTTCATATAAATATCATGAGTAAACTCATAAAAACGATCATCTGGTGCAAGTCTTCTTGTTTTGTTGTCAGGAGAAAAAGCCCATATCAAACCCTTCTTCTCACATTCATCTATTAAATCAAGACATAATTGGTAATCCAATGGTTCAATACCAATCAACTGATCATCAATAGTAATTCCATTCCCTCCATCACTGATCATATTATGAAAACCTAATTCATGCATATAATCATGTGCCATGGCAAAACTTCTACCTGTCGCGATCGCAATAAAATGACCCTCTGCTTCTAGCTGTTTTAAAGCATATTGTGTTGATTCAGGAATATACTGATCTCCTGGTGTACCTACAGCTAAAGTCCCATCAATATCAAAGAAAAAGTATTTTCTATTCATCATGTACCCCTCACTTTCAAGATACATTATACACGCATGAACATGCACGTTCTAGAATGAATAGTTAGAGTCTTCACATACCATATGTTCTGGATAAATTTCCATAGCATATGAAGTTGTTCCTGAACGATTTGGATAAAAGCGTCCTCTAACACTTCCTTCAATAGACACAGACTGACCCTTTTCAAAGTGGTCTACAACATACTGTGCTTTCTCATCCCAGATCACACAACGTATATAATCATAACGTGGTCTATCTTCAGTTCCTCCTTTCGTAGTAAGTAAGAAAGAACCTCTAAGTATTCCATTTCTAGATTCTTTCACTTCTGGATCAGATGTAATCTGACCTTGTAATTTAACTTCATTCATATTTTTATTCCTCCTTCTATATACTTATTCCCTAAAACAATTAGAAATTACTTAAGATTTTTTAAAAAAAGTTTAATTCCCTACAACCCTTATGGTATATAATGTTTAAAAACGGAGGAGATTATATGGAATTAGAAACAAAAGCAATCCATGAAGGCTGGAAGCCTGGTAATGGAGAACCTAGACAGTTACCAATTTATGAAAGTACTACTTTTAAATATGATTCAAGTGAAGAAATGGGTATGTTATTTGATTTAGAAAAAGATGGTTATTTCTATTCACGTTTACAGAACCCTACAAATGATGCAGTAGCAGCTAAACTTACAAGCATGGAAGGTGGCTATGCTGGTATGTTGACAAGTTCAGGACAGGCAGCTAACTTCTTTGCGATTTTTAATATCTGTGAAGCAGGAGGACATGTTGTTGCTTCTGGTAATATTTATGGAGGTAGTTATAACCTACTTTCAGTAACTATGAAGAAAATGGGTGTAGATGTAACTTTTATTAATCAGGATGCATCTGTAGAAGAAATCAATGCAGCATTTAAAGAGAATACTAAGTGTATGTTTGGAGAAACATTATCAAATCCTACAATGGAAGTATTAGATATTGAAAAGTTTGCATCTATTGCCCATGCGCATGGTGTCCCTTTAATTGTAGACAATACATTCGCAACACCTGCGAATTGTCAGCCTATTAAATGGGGAGCTGATATTGTGACTCATTCTACAACTAAATATTTAGATGGGCATGCATCTGGTGTAGGTGGTGCTATTATTGATAGTGGAAACTTTGACTGGATGAGTCATTCAGAAAAGTTCCCAGGACTCACTACTCCAGATGATAGTTACCATGGAATCACTTATGCAAAGAGATTTGGTAAAGCAGCTTATATTACTAAAGCCACTGCACAGTTAATGCGTGATTTAGGATCTATTCCTTCACCATTTAATAGTTATTTATTAAATATTGGAATTGAATCATTACCAGCACGTATGCGTGTACATTGTGAAAATGCCTTAAAAGTCGCTACATACTTAAAGAATCATCCAAAAGTTGCTTGGATTCACTATCCAGGACTAGAAGATGATAAATATCATGAAGCAGCTAAGAAGTATATGCCTCATGGTACATGTGGTGTTATGTGCTTTGGTTTAAAGGGTGATAAGAAAGAAGCAGTGACTTTCATGGATCACCTACAACTTATTAACATTGTGACTCATGTAGCTGATGCAAAGACTTGTATTTTACATCCTGCTAGCCATACACATCGTCAGATGACAGATGAACAATTAAAAGAAGCAGGTGTTGATCCAACACTTATTCGTTTATCTATTGGTTTAGAAAATCCAGAAGACTTAATTAAGGATATCGAAGAAGCATTAAAGTATTAAAAAAGACTGTTCAAGTGAACAGCCCTGAAAGCAGAATTTATTTCTGCTTTTTATTATGCTTTCCATAAACCATGAAGATTGCAGTAGTCATAAGCTGCTACAACTTCATCACCTTCACCAATATAGAATACAGCTTCAGGCTTGTCAGAAGGTGTTAACTGTTTGAACTGAGTACCATTCTTAGTTTCTAATACAATTAATGTGATGTAGTGTGCTTCAGTCATAGGATGTTCTACTGATCCTACAGATACTGTTACTTTATTATCTTCTACTTTCACTACAGGAACATGCTTTTCAACTGCGGCATCAGTTGTATTTGGTGTTAATTCCTTCATAGGTTCACCACAACAAACTACTGGTACACCAGAATCTACAAAATGAGTGATAACGTTACCACAATGTTCACAACGATAAAATTTCATATTCAATTCCTCCTTTATCTACTTCTATCATATCACTTTTAGAATATGACTACTAATGATATGCTTTCTTTTACAATATTTAAAAATTGAATTGTAAAAACGTTGATTACAAAAGGTTTTTTTAAAGTGTCATTTGTGATTTTTTTATAAAATATTCTTGTAAATCTTTACAAAAGGCATTATTATGTAAATGGAAATATAAATAGAAGTTTTATATGGAGGTGATACATATGACTAGTGATTTTAGTATTGCTGTCCACGCTCTCGTCTATTTAGGTAAAAACCAAGACCTTATTTCTAGTGATGAACTTGCAAAGCATATTTGCACTCATCCAGTACGTGTAAGACGTGTTATGATCAAATTGAGAGAAGCTGGCCTTATTAAGGCTAAAGCAGGTGTTGATGGAGGATATCGTCTTGATAAAGAAGCAGATAATATTACTTTATCTGAGGTCGCGAAATCTGTCTCAAATGATTATATCCATGTGACTTGGCACAATGGAGAAGATGGAAGAGAAGCCATTAAGGACTCTAAAGTAGAACAAGCCATTGATTCTATTTTTGTAGATCTTAATGAAGCGTGTGACAATTTGTTGAAAGACAAGACCATCGAGGACATTATGAATATATCGAAGTAGAAATGGTCTACAATCAAAAGAAGCAGCCTAGATGGCTGCTTTTTTAAAGTCTAATATTAAGTTTAAGATAATACCTCCTACAACCATTGCTGCACCAATTAAACTGATACCAGATATTGTTTCATGGAAGAATATAAAAGCCCACAGAGGCGCTAAAATGACTTCTAACATACAAATAAGATTGGCTGTAAAAGCTTCTGTACAAGAAATACCTAATGCAAGAAATATACCACCTAAACACATTGGGAAGAAACCATAACCACATACACCAAAGGCATCAGTGATATGGAAGTCAGGAAGTCCTCTAAAGACAATTAAACCTACTGTAAGAGAGAACATATAGGCAAATATTGTAGAAGAGAAGGCTTCAGCATCTTCTTTGTTGTTGAGGTAGAACTGCATTCCAAAGCAGGCTCCTGATGTAATTGCGAGTATATTTCCTAA
The DNA here is from genome assembly GCF_003435615.1 of Catenibacterium sp. AM22-6LB. Lineage (NCBI taxonomy): Bacteria > Bacillati > Bacillota > Erysipelotrichia > Erysipelotrichales > Coprobacillaceae > Catenibacterium > Catenibacterium sp. AM22-6LB. The sequence goes on along the minus strand of NZ_QTUM01000026.1, from coordinate 18,157 downwards.
TAAGTGTGAAAAGGAAAGAGTATCCGCAAAAAATAGTGCCATACCTATAAAGACAATCGCAATGATCCCCATTTGTCTTTTTGTCGGTAATTTACGTAAATCTATAGATTGATAAATCAATACAAAGATTGTTGATGAGTATTGTAATACAATCGCATTGGCCACTGATGTGAGCTTATTGGCATAAATAAAAGTCAAGCTCATAAGAAACTGAAAGACCCCTACTGTAACTGTCATTTTATTGAATACCAGTTTCTTATGATGAATAATCATACTCAAAGGTATTGCGACAATAGAACTCATCATTGAGAATCCCAGCCCACTTAAGTGGCTTGCACGTATAAATAAACCTGCAAGTGACCAGCAGAATGCTGTCATCAGCAGGAAGAACACACCTTTTGTACTTATTTTATTTTCCATAATACAGCCACTAATAATGCGATGATTAAAGGAATAAGTACCGGCACAACAACACATAAACCAAATAAAAGAATATTATTCATAAAAGTTCACACTCCTTTTCCCCATTATAGCATGCTATAATGAGGAAAACAAAGAGGGAGATGATTTCATGTGGGTTGTTGAAAGAATTGATGAAAAAGGGTATTATCATCTAGAAAACTTAAAGACAGGTGAAACCATTTTAAAGAGAAATCTGAATGCACAAGAAAATGATGTGTTAGATGATTGTTTCCATGTTTTACCTGAAGAAACAAGGAAGAGAAAACAAGAAGTGGATGATTTCTTCCACTCTCTATTATAGAGGTGAGTGAATGTTAATTAATATACAGAATCTATCTTATGCGATTGGTGAGAGACAGTTGTATAAGAACTTGAATATGATTGTAGAGGATACAGATAAGATTGCCTTAGTTGGTGTCAATGGAACAGGTAAGAGTACTTTATTAAAAATGATTGCCCATCATGACAGTCCTGCTATTACTTATAAGAAGGATCTAAAGATTGCATACTTATCTCAGAATCCTGTATTTAGAGATAATGAAACGATTCTTAATGAAGCAAAACATATTCTTAAGGATGTCCCTGAATATTCTATTAAGTCTTCTTTAACACGTTTTGGTCTAGAAGATATGGATCAGGTGATTAGTACACTATCTGGTGGTCAGAAAAAACGTTTAGCTCTTGCAATAGTATTACTAGAAGAATGTGATTTACTTATTCTAGATGAACCAACAAACCATCTAGATACACCAATGATTGAATATCTAGAAAAGTATTTAATAAAACGTTCTAAAGGATTACTCATGGTCACTCATGATCGTTACTTCCTAGAACGTATTACTAATAAGATTTATGAATTAGATAGAGGTGAGATTTTCCCTTATGTTGCTAACTATTCTCATTTTCTAGAATTAAAGGCTGAAAGAGAAAACAATGCTTTACAGGCACAAAGAAAAAGAAACCTCTTCTTAAAGAAAGAATTAGAATGGGTCAGAGCAGGTGTTCAGGCACGTTCTACCAAGAGTAAAGACCGTTTACAGCGTTTTGAAGAATTATCTTCTATTGAACAGATTCAAGAAAAAGGAACTGTTGAATTAATTGATACTACAAGTCGTTTAGGTAAAAAGACTATTGAGTTAGTGAATGTGTCTAAGAGTTATCCTGATAAGGTGATGTTTAAGCCATTTTCTTATTTATTTAAGAGATTTGACCGTATAGGTATATTAGGACAAAATGGCTGTGGTAAGACAACACTCCTTAATATGATTGCAGGTATTATCACTGATTATGATGGTGAGATTATTATTGGTGATACAATCCGTATGGCCTACTTCCAGCAACATTTCCATTATGATGATCCTACAATGAGAGTTATTGATTATATTAGAGAAACAAGTGATAATCTAGAAACAAGTGAAGGAACACTTAGTGCTCGTAATATGTGTGAACGTTTCTTATTTGATGACCACGCCCAGTACACACAAATTGGTAAGTTATCCGGTGGTGAACAAAGAAGACTCTACTTATTAAAGGTATTAATGGGTGCACCTAATGTATTACTATTAGATGAACCAACAAATGACTTAGATATTGAAACATTGAACGTATTAGAAGATTATCTAGATACATTTAAAGGTATTGTGATTACTGTATCCCATGACCGTTATTTCCTAGACCGTATTGTAGATGGTTTATTTGTCTTTAAGGATCAGGAAATTCATTATGTGAATGGTGGCTATAGTGCTTCTATTGATATCACTAATACTAAGAAAGAAACAGAATCTCAGAAAGAAGATTATCGTAAACAAGCTAAAGAAAATAGAAAAAGAAGATTAACCTTCAGTGAAAAGAAAGAACTAGAAGGTATGGATGATCTCCTTATGAATCTAGAAACACGTTTAAGTGAGATTGATGAAGAAATGGGTTCTACCCAGGACTTTGAAAAACTAGATGAATTAAGTAAAGAACGTGATGAAGTTGAAAAGACTTTAGAAGAAAAGAATGAACGTTATCTAGAACTATTAGAAATAGAAGAAAGCTAACGAAAAGAGGAATCCATCTGGATTCCTCTTTTGCTATATAAGGAGAAGCATTAGACTCATTTGAATAATTTATCAAACCCATCATATTGATATTGAGTTCTTTTTATTATTAGACTTTTTATGGATTCAACATTTTATTAGAAATTTTCATTTCTCACTGAATATAAGATCGAATCTTACTATAATTGCCGTATTACTTATTTACTTTTCGGTTCGTTAGACTAGGAAGTCAAGTAACATGTCTTATATTTAATGTTTTATCTTCTGTCTTCTCTTTTCGCTTATATCATACATTATCATCCACACAAATGCAAGCGTTTACACATATTTTCATAAATTGAAAATACAGTGATAAATAGATGATTTTTTCACAAATGAAAAAGCTATGGCTTTTACATCACCATAGCTTTCCTGCTGGATACTAGGATTACATCTTTTGGATTCAATTTCCAGCATCATAGATAAATGGGAAAACCTTTTTTATAGCCTTCCAATATATAGATCAACGTACCTTATTATTATATTCAGGAACTAGCTCCCGTTTTCCACCTTTCATATAAACCATACATTATTGATATTGCATATAAATCATTATCGGTGGATAAATACGTTTTTCCTAATTTAATTGAGTATCCTCAACGGATACTCAGTCACAGTATCCCATTGGAATCTCTCCTTTCTGACCAAGTTCTTTGAGATGAATGTATATGTTAAGGAGGTCTTCCTCCTCTCTTTCTGACTTAATTATAGCCTAATAATTACAATCATGCAAGCGTTTACATTCTATTTTTATATAATGAAAATGCTTGTTTTATAAGCCTCTTTTTACTATAATGACATTAGTTATATGACTGACGGAAGTGGAATTGACCACAGGGAGTATAATAAATCAAATGAAGAAGCCGACCGTCTGGGCAAAGAAGCCTGGAGTATGTGTCGGCTTCTTTTTTTGGAGGAATCTATGAAAGAATTAGAATTAAAGTATGGCTGTAACCCAAATCAGAAACCTGCTAAGGTATTTATGGAGGAAGGAGAACTTCCTTTTACTGTCTTAAATGGTAAACCTGGTTATATCAACTTATTAGATGCTTTTAATAGCTGGCAGTTGGTGAAGGAATTAAAGGAAGCAACTCATATGAGCTGTGCTGCAAGTTTTAAGCATGTATCTCCTGCTGGTGTGGCTATTGGGACACCTTTAACCGAAGTAGAAAGACAGATGTATTTTGTAAAGGAAAGTGCTGAAGTGTTAAGTCCTATCGCAAATGCCTATATTAAAGCAAGAGGTAGTGACCGTATGAGTTCATATGGTGATTTCTGTGCTCTTTCTGATATATGTGATGAAGTGACTGCTAAACTTATTAATCGTGAAGTGAGTGATGGTATTATTGCCCCTGGCTATACTAAAGAAGCTTTAGAAATACTTAAGAAGAAAAGAAGAGGCACTTATTGTGTATTACAGATGGATCCAAACTATGTACCTAATCCAGTAGAAATTAAACAAGTATTTGGTATTACATTCCAGCAAGGTAGAAATAACTGTGTGATTAATGAAGAAATGTTTAAGGATGTTGTATCTAAAAATAAAGATATCCCTGAACATGCATTACATGATTTAATCCTTTCTATGATTACATTAAAGTATACACAGTCTAATTCTGTATGTTATGTCAAGAATGGTCAGGCTATTGGTATTGGTGCAGGTCAGCAATCTCGTATTCATTGTACAAGACTTGCTGGTAATAAAGCAGATATATGGTTCTTACGTCAGCATCCTAAGGTATTAGGTCTACAGTTTGCTGATGGTTTAAAACGTGCTGAAAAGGATAATACAATTGATGCATATGTATCAGATGATTATGAAGATGTGCTAGGTGATGATGTATGGCAGAACTATTTCAAAGTAAAGCCAGAAGTATTCACTAGAGAAGAAAAGAAAGAATGGTTAAAGAAGAATACAGATGTCGTACTAGGTAGTGATGCATTCTTCCCATTTGGAGATAATATTGAACGTGCTCATAAGAGTGGTGTGAAGTATGTAGGTGAACCAGGTGGTTCTATTCGTGATGATCATGTTATTGATACTTGTGATAAGTATGATATGGTACTCGCATTTACTCATCAAAGATTATTCCATCATTAATCCTCTACTTTTGTTGTAACTGTGTTATAATGCACTTTATGAAAATAAATGAGAATGTAAAAATTAAAGAACTCACTACAATGCGCCTAGGCGGTCTAGCGCGTTATGTGATTGAATTAGAGACCGTAGAAGATGTAGAAAAAGCTTACTTATTTGCAAAAGAACATCAATTACCTGTATTTATTCTAGGTACAGGAAGTAATGTAATTGGAAAAGATGAAGGTTTCAAGGGGGTTATTCTTTTAAACCGTATTAAAGGTATACGTTTTATTGATGAATTGACGATTGATGCAATGGGTGGAGAACTACTTGATGATTTAGTTGCTTTTACTACAGAAAAGAATTTATCTGGTATTGAAGCATTAAGTGCTATTCCTGGTACTGTCGGTGCTGCACCTGTCCAAAATGTAGGTGCTTATGGTCAGGAAATAGAACAGGTATTAGAGTCTGTACATGCTTATGATTTAAAGGAAGAAAAGTATGTCACTATTAAGAAAGAAGATATGAATCTAGGTTATAGACAAAGCATCTTTAATCAGGGTAAAGATGCTGGACGTTATTTGATTATCTCTATGAGAATTCATTTAAGTCATGATAGACTTACTCCTCCTTTCTATACTTCTTTACAGAGTTATGTAGAAGAACATCAGATTACTGATTTTTCTCCTAAGTCTATTAGAGAGATGGTTACTGAAATACGCTGGTCTAAGTTACCTAAACCAGAAGAAATGGCTAGTTCTGGATCATTTTTTAAGAATGTTTATTTAGATGATCAGGAAGCAGAACGTTTAAGAAGTATGAATGTTCCTGTCTGGAAAGGTAATAAAGTCCCTTCTGGGTGGTTAATAGACCATGCTGGATTAAAGGGTAAATCATTTTATGGCATGCGTGTATCAGAAAAAGCTGCACTGATCTTAATTAATGAAAGTGCACAAAGCTATGCTCACTTAAAACAGGCAAGAGAAGAAATTGTTTCTATTATTGAAAAGAAATATGGTCTAACTCTAAAACAGGAACCTGTTGAACTGGAATAAGATTTATTCCAGTTTTTTTGTGTTCTTTCTTATGATATAATTAGTTAGATTAGGAGGAATTGCTATGTTATTTATCACTGACAATGAATTCGAACGTGTTGTATCTAGAGCACGTAACCGTGATATTGCACGAGAATATTATCGAAGAGACTATGTTGTAAATGTTTCTATCACTATAGATAATCGTGGTTATTATCATATATCTGGTAAAGTTATGATTAATGGTAATATCTATCTTCCCCGTGTTCTTGTGAATCCCAATTCTAAAATAGTATCAACAGACTGTAATTGTATATATGCTGATGAATATACAGCCTGTGGACATATAGGAGCTCTTATTTTAAAGGTTCAGGAGTTATCTCCCAATACATTCCCTTATCGTTATGCTGTTGATTTAGAAAAGCGTGCACAGGAAGAAAAGAAAAGTGCTATGAGAGAACGTCTTTTATGGGAACAACAGATGGCTGAATTTAGAAGAATGGAAAGAGAAAAGGAAACCAATGCACTTACTGATTATGTTAAAAATCAGTTAGTCAATCAGTTTACACCTGTAAGTTCTACACCCGTTCATTTAAAGCTGCTTCGTGCAGATGGATGGAATTTTAATATCACATTTAAGATAGGACGTGCAAGAGATTATATTGTAAAGAGTATTCCTAACTTTGTAACACAGATGCAGAATAATGAATATCATGCTTATGGAAAGACTTTATCTTTTGTTCATAATCCTGATATTCTAGATGAACCATCTAAAAAGATTTACCAATTCATTCTGAGATTCTATCATTCTCATCTTGCTAATAATAATACGTTATTCATTGATAATGAGAATATTGATGCTTTATGGGAGTTACTTACAACTATTCCTGCATCTTTACATAATTTTAAATGTATAGAAGATGAATTACATCCTGTGGTATCAGTAACTAAGGATAAACATGATACAATTCTAGAACTAGAAACAAATATAGCACCTTATTTTGCTGGTAAAAGATGTTTATATCAATATACACCTTCAGATTTTACTATCACTCGTTATCCTTTTGATAAACAGGGTGTTACTATTGAGTTATTGAATCGTTTTGATACATTACAGCGTCTTTATGTAGCACATGAACAGTTAGAAAACTTTACTCGTTATATTATTTCTCCTACAAAAAAATATATTGAGTATGTAGGCTTAGAGGATACAATCCAAGAGGAATCACATCTAGAAATCTATGCAGATGTAGATGAAGATGAATATGCTTTAGTTAGCTTAATTGGAACATATGAGGATGGAAAACATGATCTTCTTAAAGAAGATGTACCTCATTCTTTAAAAGCAGACCTCATTATTAATTTCTTAGAGAAATATAATCCTGATGATATGTCAGGACCTATGCGTTTTGATACACATCGTGATGAAACAATAGATATGATTCATGATGGTTTAGGACATCTTAATAAGATTACAGATGTTTATGTATCTGATTCTTTACAAGCGATTGGTTCTAAGAAGTCTATGAACTTATCTGTTGGTATCAAGGTCTCTCATAATCTATTAGAAATGGACTTAGATTCTTTAGATGTGCCTAGAGAAGAATTAGCTGATATTATTGCAAGTCATAAGAAAAAGAAACGTTATCATCGTTTAAAGAATGGTCAGTTATTATATATTGATACACATGAATTAGATGAGTTAGGCAATATGATGGATCAGTATCATATTCTACCTAAAGATATTTCTGAAGACGGTACAATTGATTTAAATCTAAATAGAGCTTGTCAAATGGACTTAGCAACACAGGATTTCCAGTATGTACAGGTCAATCGTGAAGAATCATTTAAGAATGTATTGGATCATTTAAAGAACTATACACATCATAAACATGAATTAAATGAACGCTATGATGCCATCTTAAGAGATTATCAGAAAGAAGGTTTCCAATGGCTTTCTACTATGAATGATCTACATTTTGGTGGTATTCTTGCAGATGATATGGGTTTAGGTAAAACTATCCAGATTATGAGTTTATTAGAAAGTAATGAACATCACTTTTCTATTATTATTTGTCCTGCTTCATTGATTTTAAACTGGTTGGATGAGTTTAATAAGTTCTCTTCTCATTTAAAGGTGACTTGTGTAATGGGAAGTGCAAAGGAACGTAAAGAGATTATTAAAAGTTATAAGCAGTTTGATGTGATGATTACTTCTTATGATTATATTCGTAAGGATTATGAACAATATAAGGATATTGTATTTGATTTTATTGTATTGGATGAAGCACAGTATATCAAGAATCAGAAGACTAAGAATGCGATTGCAGTTAAGTCATTAGAAGGTAAACAGCGTTATGCGTTAACTGGTACACCTATTGAAAACTCACTTGCCGAATTATGGTCCATCTTTGATTTCTTAAATAAAGACTATTTATATAACTATCGTTATTTTAAATCTCATTATGAGGCACCTATTGTAAAGGATCATGATGAAGAGGTTCAGACACAATTACAGAAGATGATCTCACCTTTTGTATTAAGACGTACTAAGAATGAAGTATTAAAAGATTTACCTGATAAGATTGAAAATACCGTACTTGTAGACTTCAGCGAAGATGAAAAGAAGCTCTATTTAGCTCATTTAGCACAGGCCAATCAGTTATTAAAGACATTGGATGGTTCTAAAGACCGTATTCAGATTCTTGCAATGTTAACAAAGTTAAGACAGATCTGTTGTGAACCTCGTATTGTCTTTGATGATGTAAAACATATGTCCTCTAAGATGGAAGCATGTTTAAATATTATTCAGACATATAAAGACAATAACAAGAAGATTATTGTATTCTCATCATTTAAGAGCTTACTGAATCTTCTTGCTAAAGAATTAGATAAGAGTAAGACATCTTATTATATGTTGACTGGTGATACTGATAAAGCAGATCGTAAAGGTTTAGTAGATGCTTATCAGAATGATGATACAACAGTCTTCTTAATTAGTTTAAAGGCTGGTGGTACTGGTTTAAACCTCACTGCAGCAGAAGGTGTTATTCACTTTGACCCTTGGTGGAATATGTCTGCACAAAATCAGGCAACTGATAGAGCATATCGTATTGGACAGAAGAATAAAGTATTTGTATATAAGTTGATTATGGCTGATTCTATTGAAGAAAAGATTCAGACATTACAGGCAGCTAAGAAGGATTTAGCTGATCGTTTTGTGGAAGGTAATAGTGGTTCTATTACGACTATGAGCGGTGAAGAAATCATGAGTTTATTTAGTGAGGATTAACATGAAGAAGATGACTATGGCCGATATTGCGAAAGTTGCAGGTGTGTCTAAGACAACTGTTTCTCGTTATTTTAATGGTGGCTATGTAAAAGAAGAAACACGTCAGAAGATAGAGAAGATTGTAAAAGAGTATGATTATGAGCCTAATGTGCTTGCTGCGAATTTAAAAGCCAACAAGACACATACTGTGGGTATTGTATGCCCTACTCTTACTTCATATGCTTCTAGTCGTATGATGATGAATATTGATCAGTTCTTAAAGAAGCATCATTATACGACAATCATCATTAACACAAATCATGATGAACTCGATGAAATCAAGTCCATTACTAAACTTACACAATTAAGAGTGGATGGTATTATTCTTCTTGCCACTTCTATCACAATGGCACATAGAGATATTGCCTCTAAGAGTTCTGTTCCTATTGTGTTTATGGCGCAGGCCTATGATGATGGTGTGAGTGTTATTAACAATGATTATGAAGCAGGCTATAAGATAGGTGAGTATATTTATTCTAATGGTCATAAGAATGTTGTATATGCAGGAGTAAGTAGAAAAGATGTGGCTGTAGGAGTCATTCGTAGACAAGGTGTTTATGATGGCTTACAGAATGTACATCCTCATTTTCTAGAAACAGACTTCTCTGCTGAAAAGACAATAGATAAACTCAATGATTACTTAAAGAATCATACATGCCCTACTGCCATCATCTGTGCAACAGATACAATTGCGATGGGATGTATGAAAGTTCTAAAAGATCACGGTTTACGTATTCCTGAGGACGTTTCAGTAACTGGATTTGGTGGTTATTGGACTTCTACTGTAATGTCCCCTGCTCTTACAACTATTAAGTTCCATTATGCCCATGCTGGTCAGACGGCTGGACAGATTATTCTTGATATGATAGAAGAAAAAGAAGTCGAACGTGCTACACTTATTGACTTCACATTTATAGAAGGAGAAAGCGTCAGAAGTATCTGATGCTTTTTTTAAAATGTGGTATCGGTTTCATATTTTTGTTGACAAGTGCTTGTGCTTGATATATGATACAGATGTGGAATCGGTAACATACCGATAAAGGAGGAAATTTCAATGGACTACAATAAAGTCGCAAAAGAAGTCATCTCCCATGTTGGTGGACCTAAGAACATCAAAAAGGCATTTCATTGTGCTACACGTTTAAGATTGATGTTGAAGGATCCATCATTGGCAGATGAAAAAGCTTTAGAATCTGTAGATGGAGTTAAGGGAACATTCCTTGTCCAGGAACAGTTCCAGATCATCTTCGGAAGTGGTACTGTGAACCTTGTCACAGATGAAGTATTAAAAGAATTAGGTATGGACTCTCAAGATCAGGCTGATGAAGAGATTGTAGAAAAGAAGGGAAATCTAATCAGCCGTGCTGTTAAGACACTAAGTGATATCTTCGTACCTATCGTTCCAGCCATCGTTGCTGGTGGTTTATTGATGGGGATCAATAACGTATTAACTGCACAGGGATTATTCTTTGCGAATAAGAGTTTGATTGAAGCTTATCCAATGTGGAAAGACTTTGCGACAATCATCAACTTATTCTCTAATGCAGCATTCACATTCCTTCCAATTCTCGTTGGATTTAGTGCTACTAAGAAATTTGGTGGTAACCCATATCTTGGTGCTGTCATGGGTATGATCATGGTACATCCAGATTTATTAAACTGTTACAACTATGGTAAAGTAGCAACACCTTTCTGGAACCTATTTGGTTTAAAGGTTGCTGCAGTAGGTTATCAAGGAACAGTTCTTCCTATCTTATTTACATCTTGGGTAATTGCAAAGTTAGAAACTAAGTTACATAAAATCACACCTTCTTGGTTAGATAACTTAACGACACCATTATTGTCAGTATTAATTACTGGATTTATTACATTCTTAGCTGTTGGTCCTGCATTAAGAGAAGCAGGTAATGTACTTGCAGATGGATTACAGTGGTTATATTTCTCATTAGGCCCTGTTGGTGGTGCAATCTTTGGTTTCTTATATGCACCTATCGTTATTACTGGTATGCATCAGAGCTTTATCGCAATCGAAACACAGTTGCTTGCAAGTGCAGCACATAGAACATTCATCTTCCCTATCGCAGCAATGAGTAACGTTGCTCAGGGTGCTGCAGTATTAGCTGTGTTCTTCTTATCTAAAGATCCTAAACAGAAATCACTATGTAGTGCATCTGGTATTTCAGCATTACTTGGTATTACTGAACCTGCAATGTTCGGTGTTAACTTAAAACTTAAATATCCATTCATTGGTGCTATCTGTGGTTCTGCTGTTGGTTCAGCTTGGATTGCAGGCACTAAGACTCTTGCAAGTGCTGTAGGTACTGCTGGTATTCCTGGTTTCCTTTCTATTCCACCAGAAAGCTGGGGTAACTATGGTATTGGTATGGCTTTATCTATCGTTGTCGCATTTGTAGTAACTTGTATCCTACATAAGAGAAATGTAGAAAGTAAAGAAAGCTTAGCTGCACCTATGAAAGGTACAGTCGCTTCTATCACTGAATGTCCTGATCCAACATTTGCTTCTAAAGCTATGGGTGATGGTTTCGTAGTATTCCCAGAAGATGGTAAGTTCTATGCACCAGCGAATGCTGAAGTGACTATGACTTTCCCTACTAAGCATGCATTTGGTTTAATGACAAATGATGGTACAGAAATTCTTGTACATATTGGTTTAGATACTGTTGAATTAAATGGTGAACCTTTCACTATGCACGTTAAAAAAGGTGACAAAGTAAAGAAAGGTCAGCTACTCGTTGATGTTGATTTAAAGGCTATTGAAGCAGCTGGTAAAGAAACTGCAACTGCAGTAATTATTACAAATGGCAAAGTAGCGAACTTAATTAAGAGCGGTGCTGTTGATGCTAAAACAGATGTTGTAGAAATAGCGAATCCAGTTGTAGAAGTTAAGGCTGCATAAGGAGATTTTTATGAAGGAAATGTACAAACTAAAGTATCATCTAGAACCTGTATCTGGATGGATGAACGATCCTAATGGGCTTGTAGAAAAAGATGGAAAATATCATATCTATTATCAGTATTCTTACGAACCTGAAGGTGGATTAAAGTATTGGAAACAATTCACTACTAAAGATTTCCTTCACTATCAGGATGAGGGGATTGCCCTCTCTCCTGATCATCCTCATGATCAGGGTGGTGCTTATTCTGGGTGCTGCTTCAATGACCATGGATTATTACGTTATTTCTATACTGGTAATGTAAAGCTGCCTGGTGATTATGATTATATTAATGCAGGTAGAGAACATAATGTGATGATAGTTGATTCACAAGATGGGCTTGTATTAGATCATAAGGAAGTTGTGCTTTACAACAAGGATTATCCTCAAAACATGTCTTGTCATGTAAGAGATCCCTACGTTTATGAAAATGATGGTATGTATTATATGGTTCTAGGAGCAAGAACCCTTGATTCACATGGTTGTGTAATCTTATATTCATCAAAAGATTTAAAGAAGTGGGATTACATGAAGACTGTTGACTACCATAAACCTTTTGGTTATATGTGGGAGTGTCCGAATTATTTAAGTTTTGAAAAGAAGAAGTTCTTATTCTGTTGTCCTCAGGGACTAGAAAGCCATAACTATGATTATGAAGCTATTTATCAGAATGGATACTTTCCTCTTACAACAGATTTAGAGAAGGATTGCGTTTTGGAGGACTTTATCGAGTTTGATCATGGGTTTGATATCTATGCCCAGCAGTTCTTCAAAGATGAAAAAGGTCGTATGATCATGGCAGGCTGGATGGGGCTTCCTGATATTGATTATACAAATCCTACCGTAGAAGAAGGACGTCAGCATGCCTTCACTCTCTTTAGAGAGATTACTGAACATGAAGGTAGACTCTATCAGTTCCCTATTGAAGAATATAAGTCTTTAAGAGAAGAGAAGAAAGAAGTACAGGGAACATCTCTCACAATGAATACGTCTTGTTTTGAATGCCATATAACTGATCTCCCTCAGTCATTCAAACTTCATTTAAGAGGTGTAAATATGAATTATGAAGATGGTCTTCTCACTATCGATATGAATAAAAGCGGTTCGGGTCGTGGTGTGAAACACATTAAAATTCCTAAAATGAATAATATGACTTTGTTTAGCGACACATCTTCTTTAGAGCTATTCATCAATGATGGTGCTTATGCCTTTACTACACGTATTTACAACAATTCAGATACTATTGAAATTATAAGTAATATAGAAATTGATATGACTGCTTATCAATTAAAAGCTATTGACTTAGAACCTGCCAAATAGGCGGGTTCTTTTCTTTTAGCACTTTATTAAAGAAAGTGCTAATTTTTAGCACTCAAGTGTTGACTTTGCTAAATGAGTGGCTATAATAATAGTTGTAATCGATAGAGAGGTTACTAAGAAATAAGAAAAACGTTGAGAGAGGCGAACAAATATGAGATATTATCCAAATTTTAGTGATGTATTTGATGATTTATTTGATTCAGGAGTCAATACTACAAAAGCAAATACAATGTTATGTGATATTCGTGAAACAGAAAATACTTATGAAATGAATATTGCTCTTCCTGGATATAAGAAAGAAGATATTGCTTTGGAACTTAAGAATGGCTACTTAAAAGTATCAGCATCTGCTAAGAAAGAAGAAACTACAGGACGTATTGTAAGACGTGAAAGATATAGTGGTAACTGTTCTAGAAGCTTCTATGTAGGTGAAGAATTTACTGAAGAAGATATCAAGGCTAAGTTTGATAATGGTGAATTAATGATTTCAGTTCCTAAGGAAGCTCCAAAGAGAATAGAAAAGAAATCAATTACAATCTACTAATAACACGAGACGAAGAATCCCATGTTTAAATTTGATAAAGGAGATGTTATTTATGAGATTTTTACCTGGTTTTTATGATGTGTTTGATGATATGTTTGATGATGGCTGGATGAGTCCATCAACTAATGCAATGCAGTGTGATATTAAGGAAGTAGACAACAACTATGAAATGAATATTGCTCTTCCTGGATATAAGAAAGAAGATATTTCTCTAGACTTGACTGATGGTTATTTAACAGTTTCTGCAAATACTAATCAGGATAAGGAAGAAAAAGATAAGAACGGTAAGGTTATCAGAAGTGAACGTTATACAGGCAGCTGTTCAAGAAAGTTCTATGTTGGTGAGGGTTATAAAGAAGAAGACTTCACTGCTAAGTTTGAGAATGGTGAATTAATGATCACTTTCCCTAAGACTGAACCTGAAAAGATTGAAGAAAAGAAACCTATTATGATTGAATAGTTCATAACACGAGACGAAGAATCCCATGTTTAAATTTGATAAAGGAGATGTTATTTATGAGATTTTTACCTGGTTTTTATGATGTGTTTGATGATATGTTTGATGATGGCTGGATGAGTCCATCAACTAATGCAATGCAGTGTGATATTAAGGAAGTAGACAACAACTATGAAATGAATATTGCTCTTCCTGGATATAAGAAAGAAGATATTTCTCTAGACTTGACTGATGGTTATTTAACAGTTTCTGCAAATACTAATCAGGATAAGGAAGAAAAAGATAAGAACGGTAAGGTTATCAGAAGTGAACGTTATACAGGCAGCTGTTCAAGAAAGTTCTATGTTGGTGAGGGCTATAAAGAAGAAGACTTCACTGCTAAGTTTGAGAATGGTGAATTGATGATCACTTTCCCTAAGACTGAGCCTGAAAAGATTGAAGAAAAGAAACCTATCATGATTGAATAGGCATTAAAAAAGGAAGCGTGAGCTTTCTTTTTTTATACTGTACGCATGTAGTTATAAACTTGTTTCTTGAAACTCTCCCAGTTCATTGATCCAAACTGCCCTTCTATCATTGGTCTAGGGCACTCTTTCCCTGACCAATCATGATGCATACGGAGTTGATCTACACTGAGGTTATATTGTTTTAATAATGCAGCAGCAAGTTTGGCTGCATTTTTTTCTGCAATATATAAATGGCCATCTGAATTGACACATATTTCTATCGCAATAGATGCACTATTACCTGGCATGACACCATCTCCTGCATGTCCTGCCTGCTGGTTAAGTGGTAATGATTGGTAGATACTGTGGTCATCCACAGTATAATGCCAGGAAGCAGAACGTACATTACCTGTATATTGAAGTTTAGCATGACTCAAAGCATCGGCTCCTTTACTTGTATTATCTGTTGTATGAATCGTAATATACAGTGGTCTCATTGCATAATGAGTACGATGACTACTTGTTTCAGGAATCATATAATCTTTGTAGAGAGGTATCCCAGTTGTATTCTCTATAGAATTATTGACATCTATACTCACATATTGAGAAGAAACCCACCCCTTCCCTTCTATATACATATAACGTCCTGCTTCTTTTGTGACATGATAACTTCCTGCAGGAACAGTATTAGAAGTGGCATAGTAAGAGAATGGTGCACTATACAGCGTCTTAGAAGTACTAAATGTAATTGTATTAGAGATTGTAAGAGGCTGTACACCTACATAGTTTTTATGACTATATTTCTTACCATCTAGCCCTGTATAAGTCAGTCCATCAAAACTACTACATTCTATTGGTCTAGATAAGAGATGGTTACTTATTAATATATGATCACTTTTAATAATGACTTGTGTTGGTGTATAGCTAGGAAAACTAATAATAAGTAATACTACAACCAATATATTCTTCAGTATTCTCTTCTGTTTTATTGTCAGCTTTTGATGTTTCATAGTTATTTCCTTCTTCCATTGCATTGTCATTATAATACTAATATAAGATTATGAATAATTTTTTAACTTAACCAATCCATTAACATACTGTAATTTTCATTGATGCAAAAATGAAAACGCTTATTTTTTCACAAGACCTTTATAAGCCTAAAAAACGCTATTTTAAGCCCTTTTTATACTATTTTTTACATGCTGTTTTCTTGAGTTTCATTGACTTTAAAAGCATGGTGTCATATAATTTTGACAGGTGATAACCCTCACCTTGAATCAACAGTCATTTAGTAATGAAAGGAGTAAAAAAATGATTTATTCAAAAGAAGTTGAAGAAATGTATTGCGTTAAACAGGGCGGCAATCATGGTTGTGCCCCAATTCCTGAAGAAGGCAAATGGGTTTATTCTAAAGAAATCAAGGATATTTCTGCTTACACTCATGGTATCGGATGGTGTGCTCCACAGCAGGGTGCTTGTAAACTTTCTTTAAATGTTAAGGAAGGTATCATTGAAGAAGCACTTATCGAAACTATCGGATGTTCAGGTATGACTCATTCTGCAGCTATGGCAGCTGAAGCTTTAGTTGGTAGAACTTTACTTGAAGCATTAAACACTGACTTAGTTTGTGATGCTATCAACACTGCAATGAGAGAATTATTCTTACAGATCGTTTATGGACGTTCTCAGTCTGCTTTCTCAGAAGGTGGTTTAGTAGTAGGTGCTGGTCTTGAAGACTTAGGTAAAGGTTTAAGATCAATGGTAGGTACATCTTATGCTACTAAGAAGAAAGGTCCTCGTTACCTCGAATTAACTGAAGGTTACATTACTAGAGTTGCTTTAGATAATGATGACCAGATCATCGGTTACGAATTCGTAAATCTTGGAAGAATGATGGACATGATCAAAGCTGGAGAAGATGCTAATGAAGCTGTTAAGAAAGCAACAGGTTCTTATGGACGTTTTGCTGATGCTGCTAAGTACATCGATCCAAGAAAGGAATAATTAGGAGGTAGAACAATGGCTATTACATTTGAAGGTTATGAAAGAAGAATCAACCAGATCAATAAAACTTTAAACGAATATGGTATCAAAGATATCGAAGAAGCTAAGAAGATCTGTGATGATAAAGGTATTGATGTTTATAACATCGTTAAATCTACTCAGCCTATCTGCTTCGAAAATGCTTGCTGGGCTTACACTGTAGGTGCTGCAATCGCAATCAAGAAAGGTGACGTTAAGGCTGCTGATGCTGCTAAGACAATCGGTATTGGTTTACAGTCATTCTGTATTCCTGGATCAGTTGCTGATGATCGTAAAGTAGGTTTAGGTCATGGTAACTTAGGTTCAAGACTTCTTGATGAAGAAACTCAGTGTTTCGCTTTCTTAGCTGGTCATGAATCATTCGCAGCTGCTGAAGGTGCAATCAAGATCGCATTAAACGCTAACAAAGTTCGTAAGCATCCTTTAAGAGTTATCTTAAATGGTTTAGGTAAAGATGCTGCTAAGATCATCTCAAGAATCAATGGTTTCACATATGTTGAAACTCAGTTCGATTATTTCACAGGTGAGGTTAAAGAATTATCTAGAACTGCTTATTCAGATGGTGACAGAGCTAAGGTTAACTGCTATGGTGCAGATGACGTACGTGAAGGTGTAGCTATCATGCATAAGGAAGGTGTAGATGTATCAATCACTGGTAACTCTACTAACCCAACTCGTTTCCAGCATCCAGTTGCAGGTACATATAAGAAAGAATGTATCGAACAGGGTAAGAAATACTTCTCAGTTGCTTCAGGAGGAGGAACTGGTCGTACATTACATCCAGATAACATGGCTGCAGGACCAGCTTCATATGGTATGACTGATACTATGGGTCGTATGCATAGTGATGCTCAGTTCGCAGGTTCTTCATCAGTACCAGCTCACGTTGAAATGATGGGCTTAATCGGTATGGGTAACAACCCAATGGTAGGTGCTACTGTTGCAGTTGCAGTTGCTATCGAAGAAGCTAGCAAATAATTAATTCAACACTTAAAGTCCTGATTTATTCAGGGCTTTTTCTTTACTACAACGAATATTAATAATTATCAAAAAGAAGCAATGAGAACACTGAATCCCGAACTGAATAAGAAAGACATACTTATTAATAGTGTTATGGGATTATGTGGAGAATCAGGAGAAGCAATAGATATTGTTAAGAAGTGGTTGATGCAAGGACATGATCTAGACAAAAATCATCTTATTAAAGAATTAGGTGATATAGCCTGGTATCTTGCCGAAGCAGCGACTGCATTAGATGTTCCTTTAGATACTATTCTAGAGGGTAATCTTGATAAACTACATAAAAGATATCCTGATGGATTTAATACAAGTGCTTCTATCAACAGACAATCGAGTAGGAGAAAATAATTAAAATTATTTTCGTCCTCTCACACCACCGGGCAAG
>NZ_QTUM01000025.1:0-34258 GCF_003435615.1 Catenibacterium sp. AM22-6LB | reverse complement strand
ATAACGGCGACGATAGTGTGAAGACGCGACAATAGCAAGCTGCCAGGTCCTTTTTTTATTATCAAGAACGAGAAAATGGCCTTAAACAGGCTATTTTTTATTTACAGAAAGAAATTAAATATCTATCATTCAATATGCATTCATGCTATAATGAACCCGATTATAAAAAAGAAGGAAAGGTGAATTGTATGATTGGTTATTACAACTATACAGTCATTCTAACATATTGTAGTTTAATCAGTGCGATTGTCGGAACTCACTTCGCATTTGAACACAATTATGTTTTGGCATTATTCTGTCTTATGCTTTGTGGCTTTTTTGATTCTTTCGATGGTATCGTTGCACGTTCAAAAAAAGACAGAACAGAAGAAGAAAAGAAGTTTGGTATTCAGATTGATTCTCTTGTAGACTTAATCAGTTTTGGCGTTTATCCTGTAATCATTGCCTACTCAATGGGATTCAATAGTTTCCCTTGTTTGATCATCTTTATTATATATATTCTTGGTGCTGTTATTCGACTAGGATATTTTAATGTTATGGAAGATATGAGACAGCAGCAGACTACTGAAAAAAGAAAATATTACCAGGGATTACCTGTTACATCTTCATGTCTAATTTTTCCAATGATTTACTGTTTAACAGTATGGCTTACAGTACCTCAGGTTCAACTTGTTTATTTAATTGGACTACTTGTTGTAGGTATTCTATTCGTAGCCAACATCAAAGTAATTAAGCCTGACTTTAAGGGTGTCCTAGGTCTTATCGGCTTTGGTATTATTCTATTGATTATTTTAATTATTAAAGGTGTAGTGTTAATTTAATATGGCAATCTTTGAACGTAATGGTGAAAAATTAGAATATGATCAGTCACAGGATATCTTCTTAGAGAAATTGTATGGATCACTTGCAGGAAGATGTTTATTAAAAGTATTGACTCAGCCAGTTATTACTGAACTCGGTGGGGCTTTTATGAATTCTTCTTTATCTAAAGGACAGATCAAGTCTTTTGTAGAGAAGAATCACATTGATTTGAATTTATATGAATCAAAGGATTATCATTCATACAATGATTTCTTTACACGTACTATTAAAGATGGTGTAAGACATATCGACATGGATGAAAATGCACTGATTGCGCCTTGTGATAGTAAACTCACTGTTTATCCTATTGAGGATACATTGCAACTTAAAATTAAGAATTCAGTTTATACAATTGAAGACTTATTAATGAGTCCTGCACTTGCAGATGAATATAGAGGTGGTCTATGTCTTGTATTTAGACTTACAGTAGATGATTATCATCACTATCATTTCATTGATGATGGAACAGCTGATAAAGATCACTTTATTAAAGGTGTTTTTCATACAGTCAATCCCATCGCAAGTGATTATTATCCTATCTATAAGACAAATAGCCGTTCTTATACAGTTCTTCATACAAAACACTTTGGTGACGTAGTTCAGATGGAAGTAGGGGCTATGATGGTTGGTAAAATTACTAACTTAAATAAGAAAACCTTTAAACGTGGTGAAGAAAAAGGTTATTTTGAATTTGGTGGCAGTACAGTTATCTTATTCATAAAAAAAGATATTGTAGATATTGATAAGGATATTCTCAATATTTCTAAAAATGAAGATGAAGTACGTGTTCTCATGGGAGAACGTATCGGTATACTAAAATAGTGAGAAGGTGAATACCTTCTCATTCTTTTTGTTTTGTTTAAAGAGTTTTATGATATAATTAAGAATGCGAATAAGGAGGTTATGTGATGGGCAAAGTAATCGCAATTACAAACCAAAAAGGTGGCGTAGGAAAAACAACCACTAGTATTAATTTATGTGCAGCACTTGCACTTATGAAGAAGAAAGTATTACTTGTAGATATGGACGCTCAGTCTAATGCGACACAGGGTATTGGAATCGATCGTTCTAGTTTAGAAAAAACAACTTATGATGTACTTATTGATGAAGTACCCATTGAATCAATCATCAAACATAGTGAAATCCCACATCTAGATGTGGCACCTGCCAGTATTGACTTAGCGGGTGTAGAAGTACAATTATCAGCTATACCAAAGGGAAGAGAAAAACGTTTAAGAAAGGCAATGGATAGTGTCAGAGATCAATATGATTATATTATTATTGATTGTCCACCAGCTTTAGGTTTATTAAACACAAACGCTCTTACAGCTGCAGATAGTGTCTTAATACCAGTACAGTGTGAATATTATGCGCTAGAAGGTTTAACACAGTTATTAAATACTATTTTATTAACACAGTCAGTATTTAACCGTAATCTCACAATTGAAGGTGTATTATTGACTATGCTTGATTCACGTACTAATTTAGGTGTAGAAGTGACACAGGAAGTACGTAAATACTTTAAGGATAAGGTTTATAAAACAGTCATTCCTAGAAATGTAAAGTTATCAGAAGCACCTTCTGCAGGTCTTTCAATATTTGATTATGATTCACGTAGTGAAGGTGCGAAGTCTTACGCACGACTTGCGAAAGAGGTGGTGAGCAGAAATGGCAGATAAGAAAAAACGTTTAAGTAAAGGATTAGATGCAATCTTTGATACAACATCTACAGGCGGAGATCTTCAATCAATGATTTCTGCGATTGAAAGTAATTCTAATGAATTCACTCAAGAAAAAGTTACTATTGATTTAATCAGACCTAATCCTTATCAGCCTAGAAAACACTTTGATCAGGATAAGTTGAATGAATTAGCTCAATCTATTAAAGAACATGGTATCCTACAGCCAATTCTTTTAAAGAAGTCTATTCATGGTTATGATATTGTAGCTGGTGAAAGAAGATTTAGAGGAGCTAACATTGCAGGTTTAAAAGAAGTACCTGCAATCATTGTAGACTTCACTGATGATCAGATGATGGAAATTGCGCTTCTTGAAAACATTCAGAGAGAAGACTTAAATGCGATAGAAGAAGCACAGGCTTATAAAGCTATGATGGATAAGATGAATCTAACTCAGGAAGAATTAGCTGGACGTATTGGGAAATCAAGAACTCATGTGACTAATACTTTAAGACTTCTTAATATCAATGAGAAACTCCAGCAGTATATTCTAGAAGGTATTCTTTCTATGGGACATGTTAGACCATTGGTAGGTTTAGATGATGAAACAGCTCTTAAAATTGCGAATCGTGCTATTAAAGAGAAACTTTCTGTACGTCAGGTAGAAGATATCGTTAGAGGATATAAACTTGCTCAGAAGCGTAAAAATGCGCCTAAGAAAGAAAAAAATACGACCTATACTTATGCAGAAGATTTATTAAGAAAGAAGTTCCGTACTAAAGTAAAGGTAGAAGAAAAAACAATTACTCTTAAGTACTCTGATACAGAAGACCTAAATCGTATTCTAGAAATCATGGGTGTAATAGAAGATATCTAAAGAACAGGAAACTGTTCTTTTTTTATAAATAAATCCTCGTAAATCGTATCTATTATCCCTGACTTTCAATATATTTTTGTATAGTTGCTGATGGCACTTCTCCAATGCTACAAGCAAAATAACCACCTGACCAAAATGTTTTTTCCTTCCAATACTGTTTTCGATAAGACCGAACTATACTTATGCCATAAGTGGTATGTTGTTTCCTGCTTTACAATTTTGACAATATCGCAAACTCTATCTGCTGTATCGTAACTTAATAAGAAATGTATATGGTCTTTGTCAGTTTCTATCGCAATAATTTCGTAGCCACGAGTTTTAGCTATATGGAGAATTTTTTGTTTAACATCATCAGCGATAGAATCTTTGAGTAATTGTTTACGGTATTTGGTTACTAGAACTATATGTACTTTAAGGCTGTATTCTCGTCTGTTATGACGATTGTATCTATTGTTCACAGTTCACCTCAAAATATAGATATTTCACTATAAATTAGATATAATTTAGATATAATATATAGTGAAATATCTATGAAAGGAGTGCATCTATGGAACAGATGACTATTACAGCTAAAATTCAAATAATCGCAGCTGAAACAGATAAGGTTTTGCTTGATGAAACTATGTCTGTTTATCGTAATGCCTGTAATTATGTTTCAGACTATGTATTCCGCACTCATGACTTAAAGCAGTTTTCACTTAATAAAGCTTTGTATTCTACTTTACGAGAAAAGTTTAACCTTAAATCGCAGATGGCTCAGTCTGTTTTGAAGACTGTTATCGCCAGATATAAGACCATTCTTGAAAATCAGAATGAATGGATTAAACCATCGTTCAAAAAGCCTCAGTATGATTTGGTATGGAACAGAGATTATTCCTTAACACAAAACCGTTTTTCAATCAATACACTTAATGGTCGTGTGAAGTTATCTTATTTTGCAGATGGAATGTCTAAGTATTTCGATCATACGATTTATAAGTTTGGTACTGCCAAACTTGTAAATAAACATGGTAAATACTATCTGCATATACCAGTTACCTATGAGGTTGAAGAATGTAATGTTTCTGATATCTGTAATGTTGTAGGTATTGACAGAGGTATTAACTTTGTTGTTGCAACTTATGACAGCAAGCATAAGTCTGGATTTGTTAGTGGCAAAGCTATTAAACAGAAACGTGCTAACTATTCCAAGCTTCGTAAGGAACTCCAAATGCGACATACGCCATCCTCAAGACGAAGACTGAAAGCTATCGGTCAGCGAGAAAACCGTTGGATGCAGGATATTAACCATCAGGTATCGAAGGCACTCGTTGAAAACAACCCAAAGCACACTCTCTTTGTATTGGAAGATTTGTCAGGTATTCGTAATGCTACAGAACGTGTTAAAACAAAGGACCGTTATGTTTCTGTATCATGGTCTTTCTATGACCTTGAGCAGAAACTGATCTACAAAGCAAAACAGAATCAATCTTCTGTTATTAAGGTAGACCCTCGCTATACAAGTCAGTGCTGCCCTTGCTGTGGACATGTTGAAAAGTCTAACCGCAATAAGAAGATACATCTGTTTACCTGCAAAAAATGTGGTTATAAATCTAATGATGACCGCATTGGAGCTATGAATCTGTATCGTATGGGAATAGACTATCTTGCAGATAGCCAAGTACCTAATACAGTTGTAACAGAGTAAACTCTGCTGCAAAGGGTGCTGTCAGCCACCCTATGATGTAACGCCACTTTAGATAGCAATATCTATTGGGGTTAAAGGTCGGAGGTGTAAACCGTTAATACGACTGGGCAGTTACAAGCCCATGACCTTTAGGTCGTAGGTAGTTGACTTCTGGGAAATCTCAACGTTTAATTTAGATTCTATGTATAATAAATATGAAAGAAGAGGACACACAATATGAAACAATTTCCAGAAGGATTTTTATGGGGCGGTGCTGTTGCTGCCAATCAGTACGAAGGTGGATGGAATGAAGGCGGTAAAGGTATTACTGTCTCAGACTGTGCTAGAAGTCATTTAGATGTAGATGTACAGGACTATAAGAAACAAAACGAAGTCACTACAGCTGATATCGAAGAAGCATTAAAAACACAGGATGAAGTATACTATCCAAAAAGACATGGTGCAGATGGATATCACCACTATAAAGAAGACATTAAGCTATTTGCAGAAATGGGTTTTAAAGTATTCCGTTTATCTATTGCCTGGGCAAGAATCTTCCCTAATGCGGATGATGCAACACCTAATGAAGAAGGTTTAAAGTTTTATGATGATGTATTTGATGAATGTTTAAAATATGGTATTGAACCATTAGTCACTATTTCTCACTATGAACCACCTATTAATCTTGTATTAAATTATGATGGATGGTATTCAAGAGAAGTCATTGATATGTTTGTACGTTATTGTGAAGTGATTGTAGATAGATATAAGGATAAAGTAAAATACTGGCTTACTTTTAATGAAGTAGACTCTATGATCAGACACCCATATACAACAGGTGCACTTATTAAAGATCGTTTCCCAGGTAAGAACTTTAATGAAGTGATCTTCCAGGCAATGCATCATCAGTTTGTAGCCAGTGCACTTGCAACTAAGATCGTACATGAAGCAAGACCTGATGCTAAAGTAGGTTGTATGTTAACAAAACTTACTTACTACCCATATACATGTAAACCTGAAGATGTTTTACAGGCACAACAGGATATGAGAAGTACATATTGTTATAGTGATACACAGGTATTTGGTGAATATCCAGCATACTTATTATCTAAATTCAAGAATGAAGGCATCAATATCAAGATGGAACCAGATGACTTAAAGATTATGAAAGAATATCCAGTTGATTTCGTTTCATTCTCTTATTATTCATCTAGCTGTGTTGCTAAAGATGACAATGGTTTAAAGAAGACTGCAGCTAATACTAATGTAGCTATTAAGAATCCATATATTCCATCATCTGACTGGGGATGGCAGATTGACCCTATTGGTTTAAGAATCTCTTTAGTAGACTTATATGACCGTTATAGAAAGCCATTATTCGTAGTAGAAAATGGTTTAGGTGCAAAAGATGAATTAGTGAATGGTACTGTAGATGATCAGTATAGAATTGATTACTTTGATGCACACTTTAAAGAAATGTATAATGCGATTGTAGAAGATGGTGTAGACCTCATGGGTTATACATCTTGGGGATGTATTGATATCGTTTCTGAATCTACAAAACAGATGTCTAAACGTTATGGTTTCATCTATGTAGATTGTGATGATCTAGGTAATGGTACTTATAAACGTTATAAGAAGAAATCATTTGATTATTATAAACATGTCATTGAAACAAATGGAGCATGCTTATTTGAAGACTAAAGGTAGTGTTTTACTACCTTTTCTTTATGTCGAAAGAATGGTATTATTGAATGGTAAAGAAGAGAGGTATATATGAGAGAAAATTATGATGTAATTGTAGTAGGTGCTGGTCCAGCAGGAATTATGGCAAGTTATGAATTCGTATTAAAGAATCCTAACTTATCAGTATTATTAATTGATAAAGGAAGAGCAGTGACTGCAAGACATTGTCCTATCAAAGATAAGAAAATCAAACAGTGTCCAGTAATCAAGGATAATGAACCAGGTTGTTTACCAGCATGTTCTATTACATGTGGATTTGGTGGTGCCGGTGCTTATTCTGATGGTAAGTTTAATATTACAAGTGAATTTGGTGGATGGCTTACTGATTATCTTCCAGCAAATGAAGTAGAAGATGTAATTCGTTATGTAGATAGCTTATATTTAAAGCATGGGGCAACTAAAGATATTACTGACCCAACTACAGATAAAGTAAAAGAAATCGAACACAGAGGCTATGCAGTAGGTTTAAAGTTATTACGTGCTAAGGTTAGACATTTAGGTACAGAAGAAAACTTACGTATCATGACTGAAATGCAGGAAACATTAAAGGAACATATAGATATCCAGTTTAATACAGAAGTAGAAGATATTATTGTAGAAGATAATACAATCAAAGGTATAAAGCTTGCGAAAGGTGATATCATTACAGCCTCTAAAGTATTACTTGCACCAGGTAGAGATGGTGCGACATGGTTAGACTCTATCTTTAAGAAACATGGCTTAGATCTTTATAACAACCAGGTAGATATTGGTGTACGTGTAGAAACATCTAATATCGTTATGGATGAAATCAATAAGAACTTATATGAAGGTAAGTTCATCTATAACACATCTGTAGGTACAAGAGTAAGAACATTCTGTTCAAACCCTAGTGGACATGTTGTAATAGAAAACCATGAAGGGACAATGATGGCCAATGGACATGCTTATCATGATCCTAAATTAGGTTCTGACAATACTAACTTTGCATTATTAGTATCTCATGTATTCTCTGAACCATTTAACCAGCCTAATGAATTTGCCCATCAGGTCGCTCAACTAGCAAATAAACTTTCAAATGGTTCTATCATCGTACAGAGATATGGTGATATCAAAAAGGGTAGAAGAACAACTGAAAAGCGCTTAAAAGAAGGTTATACAGTACCTACATTACCAGAAGCTGTTCCAGGTGATTTAGGTCTTGTATTACCATACAATACAATGAAATCAATCGTAGAAATGATTGAAGCATTAGATCACGTAACACCAGGTATTGCGAATGAACATACATTACTTTATGGTGTAGAAGCTAAATTCTATAGTGCAAGACCAAAGGTAAGAGAAGGATTTGAAACTCTTGTAGATGGTTTATATGTTGCCGGTGATGGTGCAGGTTTAACACGCGGACTTGCTCAGGCAGGCGCTAATGGAATCTTAGTTGCAAGAGATATTATTAAAAGATTAGGAGAATGATGATGGAATACGGATTACATGATATTATTGAAATGAAAAAGCCTCATCCATGTAAGAAATCCACACAATGGGAAATCGTAAGAATGGGTGCGGACATTAAAGTGAAATGCATGGGTTGCGGCGCAATTATCATGTTTTCACGAAGAGATTTTGAAAAGAGATTAAAAAAAGTTATTGAACATAAAGAAAGTGAATAACTTGACTCTATCAAAATAAATGATTTAATTGATCTAGAAAAGGATAACTGATGTAGAAAAATCGGTCTCGTCTAACACGGCGTATATCTAATTAGATATATGGCGGATGAGGGATGCCCATTCTTAGAAATGGTTCGACCGCCCCTCCAGTTATCCTTTTTTTGTGCTCCATTTAGTAAGATGGAGTCTTTTTTAGTATATAATATATGAAAGGGGTGATTATATGGACATACTACTATCACGTATTATTCGTTATCTCAATGGTGTGATTACTGACGATAGACAATATCGTACTGCCTTATTCATGGTAGAACACTATCAAGAATTAAGATGTAAGACATTAGAAGAAATTGTGAAGGAATCTGAGTATACAGAGGAAGATATAATGACCTTTATGGGATACTTAGGATATCATGATTATGAAGACTTCAGAGAAAGACTCATGATGGATCAGGATCTTCGTTCAAGTCAGATGCAGTTAAGACTACTCCATACTGATATTGATGGAATGATCAGTTCTCTTCATATCTCAGGTTCAAAAGAAGACTTCTTGAATCTTGTTGATCACTTAGCTGAAATCATTTATGAAAATGGAAGAATCATCCTAGCAGGAGGTTATTCACCACTTAGTGTAACTGTAGACTTTCAGACAGATATGATCAGCATGGGGAAACAGGCGGTTGAATATCACCAATTTGATAAGAACTTCAAGTTCAAAGATACTGATGTTGTTTTCTTCTTAACTGCTACAGGACGTGCTTTGAGTCATGCATCTAAATCTTTAAAAGAAAAAGGTCTATGTGAATCACATATCGTCCTCATGACACAGAATATCAAATATAAGAATTATGATTCTATCTGTGCAGATGATGTCGTACATGTATTAGGTACATTTGATGGTATTGAATTTAATTATCAGATCATGCGTTTATTTGATTTGATTCGTATTCGTTACTATACAAAATATTTCATTTAACACAAAAACGAGAGGTTATTATGCCTCTCGTTAATTGTTGATACGTTGATGACTGACAAAGTCAGTATGTTCTAAAGTTTTAAAAGTATAGCCATTAGCTTGATAGTATTCAATAATTGCAGGTAATGCCTGTACTGTAGTTGTTTTAGTGGCTGTATCATGCATTAAAATACAGACACGTGGTAGTCTTGACTTAGAACTCTCAATAATACGTGCAGGATTTACTGAACGTTTAGTCGCATCATTAGAAGAGACATTCCAGTCATAGTACTTATAGCCTTTCTTTTCTACTTCCTGTGCAACTTTAGCCATAATTCCCTGTGAATAATGTCTTGATATCGTATTTGAACTTCCTCCAGGGAAACGGATCAATTTGCTAGTACGTCCTGTTTGTTCTTTGATGATTTTCTCAATATTACCTAAATCCTCAAAATAAGTTTCTTCACTTTGATAAATACTATACTTATGTGTATAACTATGTGCACCAATGGCATGTCCTTTTAAATAAGCTGTACGAATATAGCTTTGATAACGCGCATTTTCACCAGTCACAAAGAATGTCGCTTTCACATTATATTTATCAAGAATATCTAATACTTGAGGTGTGTTATGAGAAGGCCCATCATCAAAAGTCAGATAAACTTCCTTCACTTCATCAGCATGTACAGGACTATAAACAAGACTGATGAGAAGCATGAAAGCTATCGCAATATTTATCTTTTTCATGATCACATCTCCTTTATCGGATACCATTATACACATTTCTCTGTGTAATAGTTATGTATTCTATAAAAGTTCAATAATAAGACTTAACACCATACCAGCAGTTACATCACTGATATGATGAAGGCCACTTAAAACCCTTGTAATGGCAGTTAAAAATGCGAATATAAGCATCACTATACCAATATATAAATCAAAATGAATCGCAGTAAATGCGATAATAAATGCACTTGCAGCATGTCTAGAAGGGAAAGAACATCCTTCACGATGTTCAAAGAGTGGAGTGACTTCTAAGTAGTCATAGGGACGTGATTGATTAATCAGTTTTCTAATCACTGTCACAATAAGAAATGCAGCACAAGGCTTAATAATCGCATAAATAAGATAATCATCATGGGTCATATAGAAACCAATTAATAACATCACATAAGAAGCCATCATGATATATTTTAATGCGATTGTAAGAAATCCTACCACTTTTTTATAAGTAGGATGAGACCATAAAAATTGATTGAGTCTTTCATATATATTATTCATTCTATCACCTTCCCCATTATACCATTCATTCATTGCATTTTAACGTTAAGTATAATAAAATAATGTAGATTAAAAGGAGTGAATATAAATTATGTCATTAACTGCAGGAATCGTTGGTTTACCAAACGTTGGTAAATCTACATTATTTAATGCAATCACAAACGCACAGGTAGAAGCAGCCAACTACCCATTCGCAACAATTGACCCTAACGTAGGTGTTGTTGAAGTACCAGATCATAGATTAGATGATCTTGCTGCAATCTTTAATCCAAAGAAGACTATCTATACTACATTTGAATTTACAGATATTGCCGGACTTGTAAAAGGTGCCTCTAGAGGTGAAGGTTTAGGAAATAAATTCTTAGCTAACATCAGAGAAACAGATGCAATCTGTGAAGTAGTAAGATGTTTTAGAGATAAGGATATTACTCACGTTGATGGTTCAGTAGATCCAGTGCGTGACGTTGAAACAATCAATCTTGAACTTGTTATGGCTGATTTAGAAACAGTGGACAAGAGAATTGGTAAGATTGAAAAGAAAGCTCAGACTGGTGATAAAGAAGCTAAAGCTGAAATGGAAGTATTAGCACCATTAAAAGAAGTATTAGAAGCTGGTAAGATGGCTCGTACGCTTACTTTTAATGAGGAAGAAATGGTTTATGTAAAACAGTTCAACTTATTAACTACTAAGCCTATGATCTATGTAGCAAATATGGGTGAAGAAGATATCGAAGATCCAGATTCAAACCCATACTATATTACTTTAAAAGAATATGCTGCAAAAGAAGGATGCGATGTTGTTCCTATCTGCGCTAAGATTGAAAGTGAATTAGCTGCATTAGATGCAGAAGATAAAGCTATCTTCATGGATGATTTAGGAATCAAGGAAAGTGGTTTAGATAAGCTTATTAAAGAAACATATGCTTTATTAGACTTAAAGACTTTCTTTACTGTAGGTCCTGATGAATGCCGTGCTTGGACATTTACTAATGGTATGACAGCACCAGAAATGGCCGGTATTATTCATACAGACTTCCAGAAAGGTTTCATTAAAGCTGAAACTTATACTTATGATGATATGATGCAGTATAAGAGTGAAGTGGCTTTAAGAGAAGCTGGTAAGATCAGACAGGAAGGAAAAACTTATAAAGGACTTGATGGTGATATCATGTTCTTCAAGTTTAACGTATAATGAAAATCATTAGACGTATTCTTCTTGTAATATGTTTAGCTGTCTTTCTATATAGTGCAGGTAATCTTGCAAAAATTGGATATAAATATCATAAGTTAGACTCTGACAACAAAAAGCTACAAGAAGAAGTTGTAACTGAAGTGAAGCAGGATTCACCACTAGATAGAAAAATTGATTTTAATCAATTAAAGAGTATTAATGAAGATATTGTAGGATGGATTTATATTCCTAATACAAACATTGATTATGCTTTATTAAAAGGAAAAACAAATGATACATATATTCATACAAACTATGAAAAGAAGTATTCATTTGGAGGTAGTATCTTCTTAGATGAAGACAACGATGCCTCAATGACTGATAGTAATACAATTATTTATGGTCATAATATGAAGAATGGTTCAATGTTTGCGAATATTAAGAAGTTTACAGATCAGGATTACTTTAATAATCATCCAGAAGTATATATTTATTTACCAGATGGCAGCATTAACGTATATTCTATCTATAGTACTAAGATCATTAATGCAACAAGTGATTATTACTTGAAGGATATTGATTATGCAAGTTATGTGGCTAATGCGAAATCATCCGCTAAACAATCAAGAGATGTAGATACACAAAATACAGCACCATTACTGCTTTTATCTACTTGTTATGCGCATGATACGCCAACACGTAGTGTTTTATTTGCAAGACTAGAGAAAAACGTAAAGTAATTTACGTTTTTTTATATATAATGTAATAGAGGTGATTCATGATGTATAGCGCAATTATATTATGTGCAGGAAGTGGTAAGAGAACAGGTCTTGGTTACAACAAGATGTTCTATCAATTACAGGGAGAGACTGTATATGAAAAGACAGTGAATGTCTTTTTACATGATAAGAGATGTGAAGAAATCATTATTGTATGTAAAAAAGAAGAACAGTCACATTTCAAGAAACTATTAAATAAGAAATGTATGAAGTTTGTAGAAGGTGGAAAAGAAAGACAGGATTCTGTTTATGAAGGATTAAAACATGTCACAAGTGATTATGTAATGATTCATGATGGCGCAAGACCTTTTGTGAAAAAAGACCTTCTAGACCGTTTGGTAGTAGGAATGGAAGAGCATAAGGCAGTTCTTGCGATGGTGCCATGTAAAGATACAATTAAGCGTGTCAAGGATGGTAAGGTAGTAGAAACACTTATTCGTTCTGAACTAATGCAGGCACAGACACCACAGGCTTTTGATACAGTACTTATTAGAAATGCCTATAAAGAAGCCATAGAAAATAATATTCAGGCAACAGATGATGCCTCTATGTTGGAATTACAGGGTAAAGATGTCTATGTTGTAGAAGGTGATTATGATAATATTAAAATCACTACGAAAGAAGATCTAAAATAGTTAAAAAACTTCGATTAATCATTGCTTTTTTGATTTTCTTGTGATAGTATGAACGAGCATGTAAAATATTACTGCCTGTCTAGAAGTATTCTAGACCGTCAAGACCAGAGGAGGTAAAAAAATGAACAAGTATGAAATTATGATGATTTTAAAACCTGATTTAGAAGATGATGCTAAGAATGCAGTATTAGATGGTTTTAAAGCAATCTTAACTGAAGGTGAAGGTGTTGTTGATAACGTTGACACTGAAAAGTTAGGCTTACGTGAATTAGCTTACGAAATCAAAGATTATACTAAGGGATTATATGTAGTAATCGATACTCATACAACTCCAGAAGCAATCGCTGAATTCGAACGTTTATCACGTATCAACCCAAGCGTATTACGTCACTTAACTTTAAGAAGAGACTAAGAAGAGGTGAGGGCGAATGCTTAACCGTGTCGCATTAGTCGGAAGACTTACAAGAGATCCTGAATTAAGAAGAACAGGTAATGGTACAGCTGTAACAAGTTTTACTTTAGCAGTTGATCGTAACTTCTCAACAAGAGATGGTCAGGAAGCTGATTTCATCAACTGTGTTGTATGGAGAAAACCTGCTGAAAATGTTGCACAGTATTGTAGCAAGGGTTCACTTGTATCAGTCGACGGTCGTATACAGACTCGTAGTTACGACAACAATCAAGGCCAGAGAGTTTATGTAACAGAGGTTGTGGCTGATTCAGTTCAGTTCTTGGAAACAAGAGCACAGAGAGAAAGAGCTCAGCAGAGTGCACCTATGATGCAGCAACCTACAATGACTCAGCAGCCTAGACAAAACAACAATGACTTCTATGATATGAAGACAGTGGATCTAGATAAAGATTTTGATGATTCAGTGAATTCATATGATATCATGGATGACGATATTCAATTCTAACAGGAGGAAACAACAATGGCTTTCAGAAGACAGAGAATGGGTAGAAGAAAAGTTTGCTACTTCACTAAAAATAAGATTGACTACATCGATTATAAAGATGTTGAACTTTTAAAGAGATTTATCTCAGCTAACGGTAAAATCATCCCAAGACGTGTAACTGGTACAAGCGCTAAGTATCAGAGAAAACTTGCTAGAGCAATCAAGAGAGCAAGACAGATGGCTTTATTACCATACGTTGGTGAATAATTCTAACCTATGAACCTTGATGTAAATCAAGGTTTTTTTGTTTGTTGAGGATTTTTGATACTATATTGAATAATCTAAAGAACAGACACGTTTAATGGTTGTAAGTCAAAGAGGTTATCTACCTGTTGATCACATAGGGGACTTGGCTGAACCGATGGAAGGTATAAAAAGAATAAGACTACATTATAAGGGTAAACCTATTCAAAGAAACTACTTTGCCTGCTGGTCTAAAGAGAATACGAATTATTACATAGAAGAGTTTGTGCAAATATATAAAGATCTATTACATAAGTAAAACTTATGAAGATGATAAGGAATTGAAATTGTTTCAATTCCTTATTTTTTTTATTATATGGATGTAGAAGCTTTTATATAGAAAGGGCAGGTAAAGAAGTAATGAAAGAAGTTATGATTGTTGTTGGTGCTTGTCAAATTAGTATGGCTATTATGAGAAGAATGGGCGCTGGTAAGAAAATTATTTTAGGTGACAAAAATATAGAAAATGCGAAGAATATTCAAAAAACAATGATTGATGCAGGATTTGATGTTGATATCATGAAAGTTGATTTATCAAGTAGGGAAGATATTCTAAAAACGATTGAAACAGCTAAAAGCTTTGGAAAAATCAAAATGTTGGTGAATGGTGCTGGTGTTTCACCTTCACAGGCACCTATTGAATCTATTTTAAGAGTAGATCTTTATGGAACAGCTGTTTTATTAGAAGAAGTAGGAAAAGTGATTGAAGAAGGTGTCGTTGGTATTACAATTTCAAGTCAATCAGGTTTTCGTATGAAACAACTTACAGCTTTGGAAGATGAACAACTTGCTTGTACACCAACTGAAGAATTATTAGATTTAGATATTTTACAACCTGAAAATATTAATGATACATTACACGCTTATCAATTAGCAAAAAGATGTAATGAAAAACGTGTCATGGCTGAATCTGTTAAATGGGGTCAACGTGGAGCAAGAATCAATGCGATTGCACCAGGTATTATAGTGACACCTCTCGCAATTGATGAATTCAATGGACCAAGAGGAGATTTCTATAAAAACATGTTCTTAAAATGTCCAGCTGGTAGACCAGGAACAGCAGATGAAGTAGCAAATGTTGCTGAATTATTAATGAATGATAAGGGTGCTTTTATTACTGGATCTACTTTCTTAATGGATGGTGGTGCAACAGCATCATATTATTATGGACCTTTAAAACCAGAAGGAGGAAAATAAAATGAATGATTTTCAGTTTCAAAACACTACAAAAGTATATTTTGGTAAAGACCAATTAGGTCATTTACATGAAGAAGTATTAAAGCACGGAAAGAATGTTTTAGTCGTATATGGTGGAGGATCTACTATTGATGCATCTAAAGCAATTGCTGCTTTAACACTTACAGACACAGATGATTTCTGGGATTTAGTAGAAAAGAAAGTATCTTGTAAGGATGCTCTACCTGTTATCGCAATGCCTACTATTGCCTCAATAGGTAGTGAAATGGATAAATCATGTGTTATTGCGAATGTAGACAAGAATGTAAAAAGTGGTATTAATGGAGATATTTTAAGACTAAAGCAGCCTTTTTAGATCCTACGAATACATTCACTGTTTCATCATATCAAACAGCATGTGGTGGATTTGATATCATGGCACATCTATTTGATATGAATTATTTTGTGAACAGTGATAAGTATCCACTTCAGTTTAATGTGGTTGAAACCTTACTAAAAACAATACGTGAACAACTACCAATCGCATTGAAAGAACCAGATAACTATACAGCAAGAGCAACACTATTATGGGCTGCTTCATGGGCATTAAATAGTTTCTGTACATCAGGATATAAAACACAGGCACAATTACATGCTCTCGAACAATTCTCTTCTACATATGATATGACTCATGGTAAAGGACTTGCAATTATTACACCTAAATGGATGACATATTTACTGAATAAAGATGAAACAGTAGCAAATGACTTTGCCCGTTTTGGAATGAATGTCATGGGTATAAAAGATTTAGGTAATGACATGGACAATGCTCTTGCAGGAATCGCTGCATTCCAAAACTTTATTAAAGTTGAACTTCATTTGCCTGTAACACTAAGTGAATTAAACATCACAGATATAGACTTAGATGAATTAAAAGTAAAAGCATGTTATGGACAAGATTCATTGCCAATGGCCTATCGTCCTTTAACGCAGGAAGACTGTTTAAACATCTATAAGATGTGTTTATAATCAAAGAAGACTTACATCTAGTAACTATTAATAATCACCCTAGACTATTTTTCTTGAACTGAGCGTTAAGTATTGAGAATGTAAATTCTATTTACAAAAAATTTAATAATAAATTAGAAAATGTAAATGGCTTTTCATTTACATTTTTTTATATTCCAAAACCTTTTAAAATTAATAAACTAATAAATGTGTGTTGGTTTAAAAATACAGTCAAGGTAAAAGTTATACGGGTAGTCATAAAAAAGAAGAACTAATCTTTTTTAAGATGTTCTTCAATTATTTCATTATCTATTTCACGATTAAGTTCCACTCTTTTTGCAACATCAATCTTATAATCTAGATTCTCTTGATAGTTTAGAGAAAATAAGCATGAATAAAGAATATTTAAAATAATATTCATGGATTCTAAAGAAGTAAATCCAGCTATTTTAGAAAATGATTTCTCTCGAGTAGAAATATTTAATGATACTGTTGCTAGATCA
Organism: Catenibacterium sp. AM22-6LB; assembly: GCF_003435615.1. Taxonomy (NCBI): domain Bacteria; kingdom Bacillati; phylum Bacillota; class Erysipelotrichia; order Erysipelotrichales; family Coprobacillaceae; genus Catenibacterium; species Catenibacterium sp. AM22-6LB. Next base: position 17,073 of record NZ_QTUM01000025.1, on the reverse strand, counting down.
GATAAGCTATTTTTACCAAGACTCGTAATCGCAATAATCGGAACTTTATTTTCCTTTAAAAAATGAGCTGTTTTTAAAAGAGTTGGTGTTTCTCCTGAATAAGATAAACAAATAGCACACTCATCACTTGTAGTCATAATAGCATCTTGAAATTGATTATCCTGTATAGGTTCAATATAAGCTCTCTTATGAATACGATTTAATTTGAAAACAAACTCTTCACCAATGAAGTTTAAATTTGCGACAGCAAATACTTTAACAACACTCGCTTTTCTTAGAATTTGAACAGCGTTTTGTAAAGTATCGTGATGAATTAAAGAAGCAGTATCATTTGCACTTTCTATATGTAATTGGATTATTTTATGTGCAATCTGCATTATTGTATCTTGACTTGTAAAAGGATAATTAGAATCTATTTCTTGGAAGTGACTATTTAAATAAATCACTTCATCGAGAAATGCTTCTTTAAAATCAGACCATCCTTGAAAACCTAATTTATGAGCAATACGAATAACAGTAGAAGGGGCTGTATAGGTTTCATCACCAATCATTTTTGTAGAATAATTTTTGATTTGTTCTTGTTTTTCTAAAATAAAATGAATAATTGTTTGTTCATTATAGGAAAAGATATTTTGTTTCATTTTTTCTTGTAAAAGCATATTAGTACCTCTCTCTTTCATTATATAAGAAAAAAATTAAAAGGAGTAAAAAATGAGATTTTTAAAGCATTATCATGACAGTTATTTAAGCTATTTCTTAATGTACTTCTTCTTTTTCTTTAGTCTAGCATTCTTTTCAGGATTTATTTCAGTTTATTTAATGGATCAAGGATACAGTGCTTCGCAAGTAAGTTTTGTTGTTTCTTGTTCTTATATATTATCCGTCATTGTTCAGCCCTTTATTGGAAAACTTAATGATCAATATGAATCAAGATATGTTAATAGTATCTTATTGCTGGCTGCAGGAATGCTAGGAATCATCTTTATTTTTTTAAAGAATATTTATTTGATTACTGTTGCTTATAGCTTAGTTCTAGCAATCACCAATGGAACAAATCCAATTATTGAGAGAATGGCTATACTATCAAGATTTAAATATGGTTCGATTCGTGTTTGGGCAACAATTGGTTATGCAGTAGCTACAATCATAGCTGGATTAATTTATAAAAATATAGGACCTTATAGTCTTTATATTTTCTTCGCAATAGGAGAATTATTATGTGTCATTGGTATTTTAGGAACACATAGTATTTTACCACCTATAGAAAAAATAGTAGAAAAAGTCTCAATGACATCTGTATTTAAAATCAAGCATATTCCATTTTACTTGATTATTGTTTGTTTATTTTATGGTGTTACCAATGTGCATCATCTTTATTTACCTGCGATGTTAAAACAAAGTGGTTTACCAATAAATTATGTTTCTAATGTTATCTTTGTTTCTACTTTATCAGAGGTACCTGTTATTCTATTATCACATTTCTATATGAATCGTTTTACTAATAAACAATTATTAATGAGTTGTTTTATTTTACTAGTTATACAGTTCTTTACTTTTAGTTTTATCTCATCAGTCATTCTTCAAATTATTATTGTATTTCTTACGAAAACCGTCGCAACTATGGCTTTTGTTATGATCAATTTAAAAATCATTTCAACAATTGTTGATAATGCCAGACAAAATAGTGCGTTATCACTTGTTTCTGCCTGTAAAAGTTTTTCATCGATTTTATTTCAGATGTCAGCAGGATATTTGATTGATTTTACTGGTTATCAAATGTTTTATTTTGTATTATTTATTGGCAGTATTATTGGAATGATTCTTGTTTTCTTCTTTAATGTACCAACAAATAAAGAGTTAAAAGTATTTCACTAGGAGGGTTTTATGTTAAAACGTTATAAAAACAGTTATTTAAGTTATTTTCTCATGTATAATTTCTATTATTTATCATGGGCCGTATTTTCAGCTTTAATCTCAGTTTATCTATTAGATAAAGGTTTTAAAGCAAGTGAAGTTTCACTTGTTGTTTCTACTTCTTTTCTAACATCTATGATATTTCAACCTGTCATTGGTATGTTAAGTGATTGCTTTGATGTTAAGAAAGTAAACTTTGTTTTATTTGGATTAGCTGCTTTAGGTGGATTGGCCTTTATGTTTGCAGATAGTTTAATTGCGATTATTATTGGTTATAGTTTTGTATTAACTTTAATTAATGGGACAACCCCAGTTATGGAAAAAATTGCTTCTTCATCACCTTATCAATATGGAAAGATAAGAATATGGGGAACAATTGGTTATGCGATTGGATCATGGCTTGCAGGAATAATCTATCAATGTATTTCACCATCGGCCATCTTTGTTTGTTTCATTTTCACAATGACTCTTTGTATTATTGGTTTACTCGGAACAGAAACACCAGATGATTTAGCTCAAGAAAAAGAAGAAAAAACCAAAACGAGCACTCTTTTTCATAATCATAAATATTTGTATTATTTAGTCATTGCGTCTGTTTTCCAAGGTATTACAAATATGGCAAATACATATATTCCTGCCATGTTTCAAAATGATGGTTTACCAGTAAACATTGTTTCTACAATCTTGTCATTTGCGGTCATATGTGAAGCACCACTTGTTTTATTCTCACATAAATTTATGGATAAACTTTCTAATAAGAAGCTACTTATTATTGCTTATACAATGATTTCTATACAGTTCTTATGTTATGCCTTCAATGTTTGGTTACCCCTTAAAGTTTTTGTTACTTTAGTCACAAAGCATCCATCAGGTATGTTGTTTATTATGATTAACTTAAAAGTTGTTAATACACTTGTGCCGCAGGAACATCAAATTACAGCACTCGCATTTGTTCAAACATTAAGAAACTTAAGTTCAATTATTTTCCAAAATATTGCTGGACAAATCTTAGATGTTTCTTCTTATCAAGTCTTGTTTGCTTTATCCAGCATTATTATTGCGATTGGTTTTATCCTTGTATTCCTATTTAAAGTACCTTCAGGAAAAGATCGAAAAATATTCAATTAAAATATATTAAAAGGTTATTCGCGCTTGAATAACCTTTTTTGATACTAGTCTAGTGAAATATGTCTCTTTACTTTTTCTTCTGGATGAATATTATCTCTCTTTTTTCCAGTCATACTTAATACTTTAATTCTAAATACTTCAATAGCCCCCATCATCTTTGTATTGAATTTGAAGTCTTCTTCATGATAATGACGCATTAATACCTTTAACCCATGCATCTTCTCTTCTTCACTTAAGAATTCTACTTCACCATAACCAATCACACTCTCATATCCCATAGTACAGGACATTCTTTCATCATACAATATAATGTTGTGTTCACAATCCATCTCAAAAGAAACATTCTTATTCTTTCTCATAAGATCAATCTTCTTACCAATCTTTGCACCATGAAAATATAAATATAATTGATCATCCTCTAAATCAGTTCCAAAGTTAAGAGGAACGATATAAGGGAATGTTTCATCAAACATCGCAATTCTGCATGTGTCACATTTTGCAATGATTTTCATCATTTCATCAAAGTCAGTTATTTCTCTATCTTTTCTTCTCAACACAAACACCTCCTTATTCAATTATAATACTTCACCATTAGATGCAATCACTTTTTTGTACCATTCATAAGAATCTTTCTTGCTTCTTTCTAATGTACCATTTCCTTCATTATCTCTATCCACATAAATAAAACCATAACGCTTCTTCATTTCACCTGTAGTAAAAGAAATACAGTCAATACAACCCCAAGGTGTATAACCCATTAAATTGACTCCATCTTCTTCTACAGCTTTTTTCATCTGTTCAATATGTGCTCTTAAATAATCAATACGATAGGAGTCATGACAACTGCCATCTTCTTCCTTCTTATCAATAGCACCAAAACCATTCTCTACAATAAACATTGGTAGTTCATATCTTTCATAGAATTGATTCAATACATATCTTAAACCTTCAGGATCAATAGCCCATCCCCAGTCAGTTTCTTTGATATATGGATTCTTAACAGAATGTTCACTAGAACCATCTGTAGTAGTAGAAACATCCCTGATAGAATTAGAATTAACTGTATTAGACATATAATAACTAAATCCAATATAATCCACAGTACCTTTTGATAAAGCTTTTTTATCTTCATCAGTAATATTAATATTAAACCTTTTTCTTTCAAACATCTTTAATGCATAAGCAGGATAATGTCCACGACACTGCACATCACTAAAGAAGAAACGATCATGCATTAACTGCTGTGCTAATAACTGATCCTTAGGAGAACAGCTATAAGGATAGAAAGGAACCATAGAAATCATATTCCCAATTAAGAAATCAGGATTAATCTCTTTACCAATCTTAACTGCCTTTGCGCTTGCTACTAAAGTATGATGTGCACACTGATACATGGCTTCTTCTGGATTATCATAATTTCCAAAATGAGCACCACTATTTGTCCAGCCATAAATATCATTCACAAAGTTCATCTGGTTATTGATTTCATTGAAAGTCATCCAGTACTTTACTTTATTTTTGTATCTTTTAAAGCATACTTCAGCAAACTTCACAAAGAAATCGACTGTTTTTCTGTTCATGAATCCGCCATATTCTTTGGCAAGATGATAAGGCATTTCAAAGTGAGATAAAGTAATAACTGGTTCAATACCATACTTTAATAATTCATCAAATACATCATCATAGAACTGTAAACCTTCTTCATCTGGCTGTTCTTCATCACCTAATGGGAAGATTCTTGTCCAGGCAATAGATGTTCTAAAACACTTAAAGCCCATATCTGCAAACATCGCAATATCCTCTTTATAATGATGATAGAAATCAATTCCAATATGATTAGGATAATACTTTCCTTTGATCACACCATCAGTAATTTCTCTAGGCACACCATGAGCACCTGCAGTCATTACATCTGCAACACTTAAACCTTTAGTAGTATTTAGTACACCACCTTCAAATTGATGAGCAGCTAAAGCGCCACCCCATAAAAAGTCTTTGTTTAACATATTGGTCTCCTTATTTATATTTAATTTTGAAAGTTAAGATAATAGAAGCAAATACAAAAGTAATCGCGTTTGCACCAATTAAGTTCATATCCTGAATCTTGATACCATGAATGATCCATAAGAATACACCTAACACAAAGGCAATATACATGCCTAGTGAAATACCAGAAGTATCCTTTGTCTTAATAACCTGATAAGCCTGTGGTATGAATGAGATAGTAGTAAGAATTGCTGCGATAGTTCCAACCATTTTTAGTCCTCCTCTTTTCTATGACTCTAAGATAATGTATCTCAAAATAGTAATCAATATTTCAAGGAATGACCGGAATAGTGTGACAAAAACTCTTTAAAATATAAAAGAATGATGTCACAGTGTGACATCATTCATTCTCTGAATAATAGATTTTTGCATATAAATCATCTACTTCTTTTGCCTGTTTATAATCATATGAGAATAAGGCAGTGTAGATTAAATCAAAGATATATTTCAAAGAAATATAGAAAATCATATCTTTGAGGTTATCAAGTTCTCCATGATTGATTCCATATAACACATAAGGTGTTTTATGAGCTAAATCATTTGTATCATCCGTTGTAATCACGATAAAAGGAATATGTCTTTGTTTGAGAGTATCCGCAATATTCAATAAGTGTCTTGTCTTACCGAACTTACTTATAAGAATCACTGTATGATCACTTGTGACATTCAAACTGAACCAGAGCTGTTTATTTCCATTATGATATACATTCACAAACTTATTCACACTTGATAATATATGACTTCCATATTCACTAATAGCTGCATTTGCATCATTTGCAATAATATCAATATACTTATTTCTAGAAATTATAGTCATAACTTCATTAAACACATTTGAATTTAAATTTTCCTTTGTTTGGTTGATAATACCTGTTTCTATTTTCGCAAGTTTATTCTTAATAGTATAGAGATCTTCATTAGACATAATACGCATATTGGATAGTGTATATTTATTGAGCAGGCTATGGATATTTAACTTAAAGTCATTATAGTTTTTAAAGCCAATCTTTTTTACTAAACGAATGATTGCAGTAGGGCTGCTGTAAGTCTCTTTCGCAAGCTGATGTGATGAATAAGATGTAATCTCTTCACTATGTTCAATAATATACTGTATGATAAATAAATCATTTTCATTGAGTTTAAAATCTTTTTTAAACTGTTCTAGAATCGTAGGATGCATACTATCACCTCACCTCATTCTACCAAAATATAGAATTATGATGCAAACAGTTTCATAACACTATCTTTATTTATTCAGCATGGTATACTGTTGTAGAGATATAAAGAAAAGAGGTTAGAAAATGTACGCAAAAAATACATGGGAAAAGTATAAGGACAATCTCAATGAAGTCATGGAATATAATGAAGGTTATAAAGATTATATTTCAAAAAACAAAACAGAACGTGCTTGTGTTAAAGACTCTATTCGCTTAGCCAAAGAAAAAGGATTCAAGCCATTAGACTCTTTTGAAACACTTAAGCCAGGAGACAAGGTTTATGTTAACAACAGAGATAAGAATATTGCTTTATTTGTGATTGGTAATAAGCCACTTACAGAAGGTATGAGAATCTTAGGTGCTCATATTGACTCTCCTAGAATGGACTTAAAACAGAATCCATTATATGAATCAGAAGGATTCGTATTAGCTGATACACACTATTATGGTGGTGTAAAGAAATACCAGTGGGTGACTATTCCTTTATCATTATATGGTGTTGTCGCAAAGAAAGATGGTACTGTCGTAGATGTTGTCATTGGTGAAGATGATAATGATCCAGTAGTAGGTATCTCTGATTTACTTATTCACTTAGCTGCAGAACAGTTAGATAAGAAAGCAGCTAAAGTGATTGAAGGTGAAAACCTTGATGTTACTTTAGGTAATATGCCTTTAGTAGGTGAAGAAAAAGATGCTGTGAAGGCCAATATCTTAAAGCTATTAAAAGATAAATATGATATCGAAGAAGAAGATTTTGTATCAGCTGAAATTGAAGTTGTACCAAGTGGTAAAGCAAGAGACTATGGTTTAGACCGTTCAATGATTGCTGGTTATGGTCATGATGATAGAGTATGTGCCTATACATCTTTAACTGCAATTCTTGATATGGATGTATGTGACTATACATGTTGTACTATTCTTGTAGATAAAGAAGAAATCGGTTCAGTAGGTGCTACAGGTGCTCAGTCTTTATTCTTTGAAAATACAGTGGGTGAAATGTTAGTGAAGATGGGTATTGATAGTTTTGTACAGACAAGACTTACTTTATCTAGATCAAAGATGCTTTCAAGTGATGTATCTGCTGGTGTAGATCCATTATTTGTAAGTGTGAATGATAAGAAGAATGCTGCTTATTTAGGTAATGGTATTGTATTTAATAAATATACTGGCGCAAGAGGTAAGAGCGGAAGTAATGACGCATCTGCAGAATATGTTGCGAGAATTCGTGCTGTGATGGATGAATCAAATATCCACTATCAGACAGCTGAACTTGGTAAGGTAGACCTAGGTGGAGGAGGCACTATTGCTTATATCCTAGGAAACTACAACATGGATGTTATTGACGCAGGTATTGCAGTATTAAACATGCATGCACCAATGGAAATCGTATCTAAAGTAGACGTATACGAAACATATCAGGCGTATAAAGCATTCTTAAAGAACGCATAATGAAAGTCCACTACGGTGGACTTTTATTTGAAAAAATAATCCTAAATAATGACTAAAATAAAAGTTGTTATTGAAAAATAATTTCCAAATACACTATGTTGATTGAAAGCATCACTATTATTCATTATGCTTTGAATCAAGGAGGATATAATATGGCTATTAAAGCAATCATGTGTGATATAGATGGCACACTTCTATCAAGTAAAGGATATGTCACAGATAAAACAGTAGAGATGATCAAAAAAGCAAGAGAAGAAGGCATACTCTTTGGTTTATCTACAGGAAGAGATGTAAACAGTATTCAAACACTCTTAAAAGATTGGCATATTGATGGGTTAGTTGACTTAATTGTAGGTACAGGTGGTGCTGAAATCTATGACTATACACTTAATATATCTAAAGCACAGTATCCATTAGATGGTGAATCTATTAAAGAAATTATTGAACACTTTAAAGATATGGATTGTAACTTTGCGATTACAGAAAATGGTATAATATATGCACCAAAAGATGATGAACATATCCAATTCTTATCAGAAGCAGACCATATACCTTATAAAGTAGTCAACTATGATGAATATTTAACGGAACCAAAACCGAAACTTATGATTATTTGTAAACCTGATTATATGGATAGAATCATTGAACGTGCACAGACTTTCAAGAGTGATAAATTTAAATCATCTTCACTGAAGACTGCCAGTGATCTCTATGAATATATGGATCCCCATATTTCTAAAACAGCAGGACTTATAGAAATACTTAAACTTCATGATATTGATATCAAAGATATACTTACATTTGGTGATGCAGATAATGATTATGATATGACACTTAATGCTGGTATTGGTGTTGTAATGGCTAACGGAAGTGAAAAGACAAAGAGTGTGGCAGATTATATCACTGATGATAATGATCATGATGGTATTGGAAATTATATAGAGAAGTACGTCTTACACCTTGATTAAAACCAAGGTGTTTTTTGATTAATCTATGATACAATAATCAAGAGGTGATTTGATGAAACGATTAACACTCGGAATGGTGGCTCATGTTGATGCAGGTAAAACCACATTAAGTGAGTCATTACTCTATACAACAGGTACAATTAAACATCAGGGACGAGTAGATCATAAAGATACATTCCTTGACTATAATACACAGGAAAGAGAAAGAGGAATCACAATCTTTTCTAAGGTTTCTTCTCTTGATTATAAGAATAACCATTTCACATTTATTGATACACCAGGACATGCTGATTTTAGTGGAGAAATGGAACGTGCATTAAGTGTTCTGGATTATGCAATAGTGATTATCAATGGTTTAGATGGTGTACAGGCGCACACTAAAACGATCTGGAACTTATTAGATCACTATCATGTACCAGCCTTCATCTTTGTGAATAAAATGGATTTAACACATTATACAAAAGAAGAACTACTGGACTCTTTATCGCAGTTATCTCCTCATATTATGGATATGAGTGCTTCTGAAGAAGATATTGCAGCACTTGATGAAGAGATGATAGAAGAATATTTAGAAACAGGATCTTTAAAAGATGCATCTATCGCAAAAGCGATTTCTAATAGACATCTTTATCCACTTTATTTTGGTAGTGCACTTAAGAATCAAGGTGTCAATGAATTACTCGATGCCTTAGACCGTTATACTTTAGAAAAAGAACCACAGAAAGAATTATCTGCACAGGTCTTTAAGATTACGAGAGATGAAAGAGGAGAACGTCTTGTCTTTATTAAGATCACTGGTGGCAGGCTTCATGTACGTGATACAATTCATGATGAAAAGATTCACCAAATCAGGTTATATCAAGGGAACCATTATACTCTCGTAGAAGAAGCCTCTCAGAATGATATTGTAGCCTTAACAGGTATTAAGAAGCTTCAGGCAGGGGATTATATTGGATTAGGACATGTGATTCATTCAACACTTAGACCTTCCATGTTATATTCAATTCAACCGTCCAAAGAAGCAGATATTAACCATTTCTTTTCTTCTTTAAAGGTATTAGGTGAAGAAGAGCCATTACTTCATTTAAAACTCTTTGATGATCATGCCCAAGTTTCTTTAATGGGTGAAGTACAGATAGATATTCTTAAACAATTAATGAAAGATTGTTTTAATGAAGATATCACAGTAGATGAAGGAGAAGTCGCTTATCTAGAAACAATCAAAGAACCAGTAGAAGGGGTAGGACACTTTGAACCACTCAGACACTATAGTGAAGTCCATCTTTACTTAGAACCACTTCCTCAAGGTTCAGGACTTGTTTTTGATAATCAATGTCAGAATAACTTAGAAGAGAGATATCAAAATCTCATCATGACCCACTTACAGGAAAAAGAACACTTAGGTGTGCTCACAGGTTCTCCTATTACAGACATGAAAATCACACTTTTAGGTGGTAAAGCCCACTTAAAACATACAGAAGGAGGAGACTTCAGAGAAGCCACTTATCGTGCTATTAGACAAGGGTTAAAAATGACTGAATCAGTTATTTTAGAACCCTATTATAAATATGAATTAGTCATTCCTACAGAGTCGTTGAGTAAGGTCTACTATGCATTAGAAGATTATCCAACACCTACTGTAGTTAATGAGAATAATGATATTACAACACTTCATGGAGAAGCACCTGTCTTATTCTTGACTCACTATCAAAAAGAACTTCTGACTTCCACAAAAGGCAAAGGACAGCTTTTCTTCTTAGATACATTCTATGCACCAGTAGAAAATCAGAAAGAAGTGATGACTCAATGTGATTATGATAGTGAATCAGATTTAGATAATCCTACAGGTTCTATCTTCTGTTCACATGGTGCAGGATATTATGTCCCTTATGATGAAGTAAGAGAGAAGATGCATTTACCTCTTTATAGTGCAATGAAACAGGAACATACTTATACACATAATCCTGTACATATTAGTGATGAAGAACTTAAAAGAGTATATGAACGTACCTATGGTCCACTGGAAACAAAACTTGCAAGTGACTACTATAAACCAAAACAAAATCATGTCTCTTCTAATACAGTACAGGTATTAGATGAATATTTGATTGTGGATGGATATAATGTCATCTTTGCCTGGGATGAACTGAAAGAACTTGCGAAAGAAAACCTAGGTAGTGCAAGAGATAAGCTTATTGATATACTGATGAGCTATAAAGGGTATCGTGGCTGTCATATGATCCTTGTCTTTGACGCTTATAAGGTTCCACAGAATAAAGGCAAGAGTCATATGTATCATGATATGGAAATCGTTTATACAAAAGAAGGACAGACAGCCGATGCTTATATTGAAAGCATCACAAAACAGATGGCAGGGCAATATCGTCTTGTGGTTGCGACAAGTGATAATCTTGAACAGAAAATTGTGTTAGGTCATGGGGCGACACGTATCTCATCAAGAGAATTACTTCAGGATGTTATTTCTCGTTCTAAAATACAAAAAGAAGAATTTGAAAGAAAAAATCCCCAAATGCATAGTTATGCATTTGAGGATCTCAAGAAGTCTTAGGACTTCTTTTTTTATTTGATGTTTGTAACTGTATAATCTTTATCTTCTACAGTTTTCTTTAAGACATCATCAGATACTTCTTTGCTTAAAGTGACAACTGCAGTGCCTTTTTCATGACTTACATCAGCACTTTCTACACCATCTACAGCTTCTAATGCTTTCTTTACAGCCATTTCACAATGACCACACATCATACCAGTAATTTCTAAAGTTTTTTCCATTGTTTTTTTCTCCTTTTTCTTTCTTTTTATATCTTTTGATGCATCATGCATAGAGAAAGTATTTAATCTTAATGCATTCATACATACAAAGAAACTAGATAAACTCATGGCAGCAGCCCCTAACATAGGACTCATCTGCCATCCTGTTAAGTGAATAAATACACCAGCTGCAACAGGGATACAAATCGCATTATAGAAAAATGCCCAGAATAAGTTTTCATGGATATTTCTTAATGTCGCACGAGAGAGTCTAATAGCGGCAGTGACATCTGTCAGCTTACTATTCATTAAGACAACATCAGCTGCATCTATCGCAATATCAGTACCTGCACCAATCGCAATTCCAATATCCGCACGTGTAAGGGCAGGTGCATCATTGATTCCATCACCCACCATAGCTACTTTACCATGCTTCTGTAAATCTCTAATAACACTCTCTTTACCATCAGGTAATACACCTGCAATCACTTCATCCACACCAGCTTTTTTACCAATTGCATCTGCAGTCTTCTTGTTGTCACCTGTCAACATTACAACTTGAATACCCATATTCTGCATTTCTTTAATAGCCTGAGGGCTATCTTCCTTCATTGTATCAGCCACACAGATCATACCAAGATAAGTATCATCATAACTAAAGAATAGAGGTGTCTTACCTTCCATTGCCTTGTCAGATGCCTGTTTCATCATTTCTTCAGGAATATGTTTTTCCATCATCTTGATGCTTCCACCTAATACTTCTTTACTATGAATTAACCCTCTTAACCCATGACCAGGTAATATCTCGAAGTCTTCAACATCTTCACTACCTTGATAATAATCAGTCACAGCTTTACCAAGAGGATGTTCACTCTTTTTTTCTAGACTAGAAGCATAATTTAATAGTACTTCTTTCTCTATCTTATAAGGGACCACGTCAGTCACTACAGGAGTTCCTTTTGTGATTGTACCTGTCTTATCTAACGCAATAATATCAACAGATCCTGCCACTTCTAATGATTCAGATGTCTTAAACAAGATACCATGCTTTGCGCCCATACCATTGCCTACCATAATAGCCACGGGTGTTGCAAGACCTAATGCACATGGACATGAAATAACTAAAACGGAAATAGCACGGGCAATAGAGAATCCAATACTCTTTCCTAGAATCATCCAGACAATAAATGTGACTAACGCAATACCGATAATCACAGGTACAAATATACCAGAAACTTGATCGGCTTTCTTTGCGATAGGTGCTTTAGTAGATGCTGCATCACTCACCATCTGAATGATCTGTGAAAGTGTTGTATCCTCACCTACACGAGTGGCACGTACTTTAATAAAGCCTGACTGATTAAGTGTTGCACCTGATACTGTATCATTTACTGTTTTATCAACAGGAATACTTTCACCTGTTAAGGCAGATTCATCAATAGCTGTAGAACCTTCCACAATCACACCATCGACAGGAACATTTTCACCCGGTCTTACTACAAACAAATCACCCTTATTCATTTCATCAATACTTACAGTGACTTCTTTATTATCTTTAATAATGACTGCAGTCTGAGGCGCAAGATCCATTAAGCTCTTTAAGGCATCTGTAGTACGTCCTTTAGACATTGCCTCTAACATCTTACCAACAGTAATTAAAGTAGGAATCATTGCCGCAGATTCAAAATAGAGATCATGTCCTAAACTCATCACCTTCATCATCTGTCCCTGGCTCATGGCATCAATCATTAAATATAAAACAACTAAGCTATAACCAAAAGCAGCACTAGACCCTAATGCGACCAAAGCATCCATGTTAGGGGATAATTGAAATAAACTCTTATACCCATTAATAAAGAATGCTTTATTAATGACTAAAATAATAATAGTCAATAACATTTCTGTTACTGCAAGAGATACATGATTCTCCAAAAACGAAGGTACAGGCCATTTCCACATCATATGACCCATAGATAAATACATTAATAGTATTAAGAATATTAGAGAAGTAATCAATCTCTTCTTTAATTTTGGTGTCTCATGATCCACTAAAGAATCATCTTTTACCTTTTCAACACTTTTTTCACTTGCACCATATCCAATATTCTCAATTGCCTGAATAATAGATTCAGAAGATGCTGTTCCTTCTACGCCCATAGAATTTGTAAGTAAAGAAACAGAACAGCTATCTACACCATTAATATGAGCTACAGTTTTTTCAATACGATTGGCACACGCTGCACAACTCATACCAGTAATATTATATTGTTTCATTTCATCACCTTCTGTAATACGTTCACTAATTCATCAATTGTTTCATCATGACCTTCTTTAATATCATCCACAACACATGTCTTAATATGCTTTGCAAGTAATTCTTTATTAAAACTATTCAAAGCTGCATTGACTGCAGAAACCTGAATCAAAATATCAGGACAATAGGCATTCTTCTCAACCATGCCCTCAATTCCTCGAATCTGACCTTCGATACGTTTGAGGCGATTCATGAGTTTTTTCTTCTCTTCTTCACTACGATCCTTATGACGTTCACTACAACAGCAATCTTTTTTATCCATTATTTCACCTCCTGTTCCAATCATATACCCTGTAGGGGTATACGTCAAGCAATGTGATTGTTGTATAATGACCACAAGGAGAAACAAATTATGAAAACAAATAAACTTGTGCAGGGTGCACTCATCGCATCACTCTTTGGTGTCCTTGCAGTACTCAATACAATGACAGGTACGATGTTTGATAGCTTAATTGGCTATGGAATGGCTATTCCTATGGCTATTTATAGCTATAAGACAGGACTGAAAGAAGCTTTAATGACTTCCGTTGCTTCCATGGTCATTGCCTTCCTATTTGGAACACTTAGCTATGTATTAATTGTTCTCTCATCACTTGGTATGGGAACAGTTGTAGGGCTATGTTTAAAAAATAAAGCTAAGAAAGAAACAATGCTGGTACTTGGTGCTACATTCTTCTTTTTATCTGACTTTTTATATTTCTATGTATTCTCAGGAGTACTAGGTATTAATTTACTCACTGAAGCAAAAGAAATGTATAACCAGATTATTGCGGCTGTGCCTTCTTTATCAAATGCTTTTACTTTCCAGAACTTCTATAATCTCATTCCACTCTCTATACTCATCATGTCATTCTTACAGAGTTATTTAGTCATGATGTTATGTGCACTATTCTTTAAACGCTTAAGAATACCTTTTGATATGAGTATTCATATTGCGACATTTAGATTCAGTCCTAAAATGGGATATATTCTAGCAATCATGCTTGCAGGTAGTATGATTGCGAGACAATATTTTGGAAATGTTGTTATTGTACAATATATCTATTTTATTAGTATCTTAGGATTTATGGTGGATGGACTTGCTTTCCTCTCTTTTTATCTTATTATCAGAAACCATGGACGTTATTCTAACTTACTTATATTTTTAGTATTCATTCCGTTCCTACAGATACTATTAGTGATTCTAGGAATTATTGATATATTTGTTGAAATACGTCAAATACTGTATAATAAGTATCAATAAGGAGGGCTTCTACAATGACGAGAAAAGTTGCACAACTTAGAAATATCTTTGTTCTTTTACTCGTATTTATTACCTTTGCGACCTTTGCGGCTTTTGGTATATTTCATCAGGCTTGGATGCTTCGTCTTGCGATATTTGCGGTTATTACGAATGTAATCTACATATCGTTACTATTCTATATGGGCTACTTAATGGATCAAAACAGCTATTCAGTCAGTGATGCTTTAGGTATTGATGCAAAGAATGCTTTGATCTATGGTGGCGTAGGATTGATTCAATACGATGAAAACAGAAACATTACATGGGTTTCAGACTTCTTAAAGGCATTAAATATCAATATTGTAGGAATCAAGCTATTAGAATGGCAGCCTACACTTGCTAGTCTTTTTGATGATGAAGATGTCAAAACAATAGAAGTTAAAGGAAAGAAATTCGAAGTATATAATAGTGCGGATACAAGACTCATCTATATGAAGGATGTGACACAATATGTCTCTTTATCACAGGACTATGAAGATATGCAGGTATGCATGGGTTATATTACTGTGGATAACTATGATGAAATTATTGCGAATGTAGATGAATCACAGAAGGTAAAGATTCAAAACTTATGCCGTAGTACAATTACTGACTGGGCATATAAGAATGGTATGATCATTAGACGTTATCAGACAGGTAAATACATTGTCTTCTTTAATGAACGTATCTATAAGAAACTCATTGAATCTAAATTCTCTATTTTGGATGATTTCAAGAATGCGATAGAAGAATTAGATGTACTTATGACATTATCTATTGGTATTGGTAGAAGTACAAAGGTATTAAGAGAATTAGAAGAACTTGCTTCTTCAGCATTAAGTCTTGCTTATTCACGTGGTGGTGACCAGATTGCGATTAAGAGTGGTAAAGATCATGTACGTTACTTTGGTGGTAAAACAGATGCATTTGAAACATCTTCTAAAGTACGTTCACGTATTATGGCACAATCTCTTGCCGGTCTTATTAGTCGTTCACGTAATGTCTTAGTTATGGGACATAAGAACTCAGATTTGGATTCATTTGGTGCTTCTCTTGCGGCTGCGCGTATTGCAGAGAATTTAGGTAAGAGAGCCAATATCGTGATTGACTATGAATCTCTTGAAGAAAAAACAAAAGGTGTCGTAGAAATGTTGAGAAGTAATCCTGATTATAAGGGTTTAATGTTGACTATTTCAGAAGCACTTGAAAAAGCCAATAAAGGTACTTTATTAATCTGTGTAGATAACCATAAGGATTCATTGGCTATTAGCCGCTCAGTACTTGATAAAGTAAAAAACAAGGTCATTATTGACCATCATCGTCGTAGTGAAGAATTTATTTCTTCGCCGGTTCTCACATACTTAGAACCATCTGCATCCTCTACAGTAGAATTACTTGTAGAATTATTTGACTACCAGCAACATGAAATTGAAATTTCATCACTTGATGCGACAGTTATGTATACAGGGATGCTAGTAGATACAAACTATTTCAGACAGCATGTGGGTACAAGAACATTCCAGTCAGCAGCTAAACTCAAAGAAGCACAGGCTGACTTAGCACTTGCATATGAATTATTAGAAGATTCATTTGAATGTATGAAAGAAATATTTGATATCACAGAATCAGCTTATCGTTATAAGGATAGATTCCTTATTGCGACAGGTAAAGATGACGAACTCAGTCGTTCTACTCTCGCAAAGGCTGCAAACCAATTAGTATATGTTTCTGGCATTTATGCTGCATTTGCGATAGGATATATATCTAAGAACACAGTGGCAATCAGTGCACGTAGTTCTAAGAAAATCAACGTCCAGATGATTATGGAAGATCTAAATGGTGGTGGTCACTTCTCTATGGCTGCCTGTCAGATTGAAAATGTGACAATCGAAGAAGCTAAAGAGAGATTAGAACATGCAATAGATGCATATTTGGAAGATAGGGGTGTATAAGTGTGAAACAAAAATCAATCAAAACGTATAAAAAAAGACGAACTTAAAAACAAGT